>JAFSGG010000018.1 GCA_017434775.1 Clostridia bacterium | reverse complement strand
TATCATAAAAACTCGTGAAACCTTTATGGTTTTCCACCATATTCATGCACACATGAATAATTTCCTGATTATGGCTGCGTGGTAATTTTGAAAACCATTCATCTGCCTCCGTCACAGAATAACTCAGGTTTATCTTTCCCATTTCCAAATAATGATTATTATTCGTGTTTGATATAGTTGATGCAATGATGCCAACAATGCTTGCAGTAACGACCAACACGATTCCCAATATTTTCAGTTCCTTTTTTCGTTCTTCCGGCGTTGCTTTACGTAAATGATTCAGATAAGCAATGACAAAGAAAACCAGGCCAATTGCCGCTGCAATGGAAATACCAACTGAAATCACGCCCCATGCACCCACGGCAACAACACCCAATACCCCCAACAGCCAGGGAGCAAGCAAAAAGATAATAATCAGTAAAAGAACAATAACCATATTAGCCTTCCTTTCCTTTGTATAAAACCAAACAAACTGTATTCATATTATATCCTATTGGCACCCAAAATGCAATAAAAAAGCACTCCGTCACAGAAACCAGACGAAGTGCCCAAGATGATTTTTTCTATCAATATCCGTTATTCAGCATCCATTGCCACACCTGCCGGGCGATAGGGGCGGCCACGCTGCCGCCGCCGCCTGCATCCTCAACCACGATGGCGATGGCGTAGGGGTGGCTTTCCTCCGCCAGATACCCAACAAACCAGGCATTTGTATTTTCCTGGGTATCCACTTCGGCGGAGCCTGTTTTGCCGCACACCTTGATGCCGGGAATATTCGCTGCCGTGCCGGTGCCGCTTTGCACCACAAGGCGCATGTATTCCTGCAATACTTTGGCCGTTTCCGGTCCCATCACGGTGCGGTAAATGCGGCTTTTGCCTTCACTCCGTACCGTGCCGTTATTGGCCACGGTGCGCTGCACGGTGAAGGGCTCCATCATCACCCCGTCATTGGCCACCGCAGCGGCCACCATGCACATGTGCAAAGGGGTGGCGGTCAGTTCGCTCTGGCCCACGCCGGTCCACGCAATTTCCCGCTCGGTCCGGTTCTTTTCCGGGTAAGCGGAATTTTCCACCACCACATCCCGGAAGAGGAAATTATCGTTAAAGCCAAAATTTTCCGCCGTCTTTTTCAGTTTCTGATCCCCGAGGTTCAGGGCAATCTGGGCGAAAGTATTGTTGCAGCTCACCTGAAAAGCACGCATCAGGGTGAGCTGGCCGTGGCTTACCACTTTGCCCTGCTCCAGATCCGTTCCGGCATCGGTAATGAACCGATCCCCCACCTGCAGCATGCCGGAGCATTGATAGCCCCGGTTGGCCGCATCCGAAACGTTTTCCAGGGCGGAGGCGGCGGTGACGATTTTGAATGTGGAGCCGGGGGCATACAGCCCCTGCACCGCCCGGTTATAGAAGGGCTTCTGGGGGTTGTTCCGGGCGGCCTGGGTCAACTGCTGGGGGTCATACTGGGGCAGGGAAATTTCCGTCAGCACTTCCCCGGTTTTCCAGTTGGTCACAACCATCGCCCCGGCCTTTCCTGCCGGGAACAGGGAAGATGCATAAGCAGAAAGGGCAGCGTCCAGGGTGAGATACACATGATCCCCCGTGCGCTTTTCCCCTTTCACAAAGCAGGCAAAGCGCTCCGCCAGGTTCATTTTGAAGCCGTACAGGGAAGAACTCATAAAGCTTTCCGCCCCGTTATTCACATTCCCCTGCTTATCCCCCACCACGTGCACCATGGCCTTTCGCACATTTTCATCCGTGGCATAGAGGCGGTTTTCGCTGGCATCATTCCAGGCCAGCAGCACGCCGCTGCGATCCAGGATATTGCCGGGGATTACATCCTTTTTCTTATTACGTACAAACACATTGGAGGAGGAGGAAAACCAGCGGTTGCCGTTCACCGTAATGCTGTATCCCCCAAAAACCGCCAGCAGCACAAACAGGCCGCACAAAAACCGGCACACCTTGCGGATATTGTTTTTCACCTGTTTCATAGGCCGTCCCCTCCCTGCATGGCCAGGGCCCTGTCCTGATCCACCCCGGCGGCATTCCGGGCGGATACCCCCTGCATCAGGCCGATGATGCACAAGCTGGATACCAGCGACGTGCCGCCATAACTGATGAAGGGCAGGGTGATGCCCGTCAGCGGAATCAACTTGATGTTGCCGCCGATGATCACGAAGGTTTGCAGGGCAATCATGGCGGCGCAGCCGGTGGCCAGCAGGGCATGGAACACCGTGCGGCTGCCCCGTGCAATCATGATACCCCGGATGACAATAAAGGCAAACATGCCAAGCACCACCAGCCCGAATAAAAGGCCGAATTCATTGACGATCACGGCGAAAATAAAATCGTTATAATGCTCCGGGATCACCGTGGCATTCCCAGCGCCAAAGCCCACGCCCCACAATCCGCCGTTTGCCATGGCAATCAGCCCCTGCACAATCTGGTACCCGGCCCCCTGCACATCCTGCCAGGGGTTCAGCCAGATTTCCACCCGGCTCATGGCCCGGGCGAATTTTTCGGGCAGCAGCATATTCCCAAGCACCACCGCCGCCCCGGCGCCGCCGGCCCCGGCCAGCACCAACAGCAAACTGCCCGTGGCCGCAAAGCCCAATACCAGCGCCGTGCCAAAATAGAGAAGGGCGGTACCAAAGTCATTCTGCACGGCCAGAATCAGCACGCAAACAGCGGCGAAGCCCATGGAAATTACCACTTTTCGCTTCGCCAGCAAATAACACAAGCTGATCAGCAAAGAAATTTTCACCATTTCGCTGGGCTGGAAGCTGCGCCCCCCCACGGTGATCCAGCTGTGGGCGCCGTTGCGCTCCGTGCCGATCACAAGGGGCAGGGCAAGCAGCGCCACGCTGCCCAGCATCAAAAGCACATTCACCAGCCGGAAGGAGGGAATATAGCGAATCAGCAATAGAGCATAGACAATTATGCAGAGTAAAGTTTGACTATGATGACAATACGTGGTTTGTCTTTCCTTTGCTTACAAATGATAAACTGTTTTTATGTGCGAACGAAGATGATTTTATATTAAATGGGTACTCAATCAGACGTTTTAAAGATGTAGAAAAAACAGAATATCAAGACGGAAAAATCCTTTCAATGATTAAAACAGAAAAAATTGATGCAAAAATTATAGTGCCAGATGTTGATATGACAGATTGGCAGACTATCTTTACAT
>JAFSGG010000017.1 GCA_017434775.1 Clostridia bacterium | reverse complement strand
ATATAATACCACAAAGTACCTGCCTTTGTCACGCCCTTTTTTTGAAAAAACGACGCGTCCGGGCAAAATTTCTGGCTTCATTCCGTAATTTCCTCCCATTTTGCTTCCGGAAGCGTTAAAAGCTCCGGTTTTCCCTGGGCGGTAACGGCGATGGTGTGCTCATAATGGGCACTGGGCTTGTGATCATTGGTCACGATGGTCCAGCCATCGGCCAGCTGATGCACCTGCCATTTTCCCATGGCGATCATGGGCTCGATGCAGAACGTCATTCCCGCCCGCAGCCGGCTGCCGTGACCCGGCAATCCGAAATTGGGCACCGAAGGATCTTCATGCATCTTGCGGCCGATGCCATGGCCGGTCAGATCCCGCACCACGCTGTAGCCGTGCATTTCTGCGTGGCTCTGCACTGCATGGCCGATATCCCCGATCCTGTTTCCGTTGATGGCAGCGGCGGCTCCTTTCCAGAAGCACTCCTCCGTCACCCGGATCAAACGCATCTTTTCTTCGCTCACCCGGCCCACCGGCACGGTGAAAGCGCTGTCCGCCTGCCAGCCGTCCAGAGCCAGCGTTACGTCCACAGAAAGAATGCTGCCTTCCATCAGCGTCACGTTTTCGGAAGGGATGCCGTGCACCACTTCGTCGTCAATGGAGGCGCAGATGGAAGCGGGGAAACCGCAGTAGCCATACTCGGTGGGGATGGCCCCTGCCTTGCGGATGAGTTCATCGGTGTACCGATTCACATCCATGGTGGTGATGCCGGGAGCGATCATTTCCCGCACCTGCATCAGCACGTCATGAAGCAAGTGACCTGCGCTGCGCATTTTTGCCAGCTGGTCAGCATTTTTCAGAATGATCATTACAGATTCAGCGCCTTTTCTACCGCAGCCTGGTTTTCATCCACTGTGCCCAGGCATTCCACCGTACGCAGGAGGCCGGCTTTCTCATAGTAATCAATGAGGGGAGCGGTCTGTGCGGCATACACATTCAGACGGTTCTGAATGGTTTCGGGGGAATCGTCCTTGCGCTGCACCAGCTTTTCGCCACAGGCTTCACAGTCTTCCCGGCCGTTCAGGCTGGAGATGTGATAGGTGCCGCCGCACTTGAGGCACACCCGGCGGCCGGACAGGCGACGGATGATCATTTCATCCGGCAGGGACAGGTTCAGGGCCACGTCGATGGTGGCAAAGGTGCTGAGGGCTTCCGCCTGGGCTACCGTCCGGGGGAAACCATCCAGGATGTAGCCATTCTGGCAATCATCCTGCGCCAGGCGTTCTTTCACGATGCCGATAACCACTTCATCGGGCACCAGTTCGCCGGCGTCGATATAGCGCTTGGCGGAAAGGCCAAGTTCCGTTTCCGCCTTGATGGCAGAGCGGAGCATATCGCCCGTGGAAATCTGGGGAATATTCATTTTATGCATCAGCCGCTGAGCATGGGTACCTTTGCCGGCACCGGGAGGGCCAAGAAAGATGATATTCATGGAATTTCTCCTTCCGTCAATTTGCTATAGACACACAATTTGGAATGCCCCCATTTTGCATCCTCCCCCGGGGGCGGAGAAGGGAAGGAAAGCGTTTCGGCCTTCCTTCCCTTGCCCGGCAGGCCGCTTTGGCCTTGCCCCAGGCAGTGCACCATGGTGCATTCCTGTAAAGGGCTTTCTTAGCCCAGGAAACCTTTGTAATTGCGCATGACCAGCTGGCTTTCCAGCTGACGGATGGTCTCCAGTGCAACGCTCACGGCGATCAGCACGGAAGAGGCACCCAGCGGGATATTAAAGAGGCTGCCCAACAGGGTGGTGACGATGTTCATCACCGCCAGGAACAGAGCGGCGAACAGGCACAGACGCTTGGAGGTGCGGGCCAGGTAATCCACGGTCTTGGTACCGGTACGGATGCCGGGGATGTGGCCGCCCTGCTGCTGGATGTTCTTGGCAATGTCCTGAGGATTGAAGCTGATGGAAGCGTAGAAGTAGGTGAAGGCAATGATCAGCAGGGTGGTTACCAGAATGTAACCAAAGGTGCCCTGGGTCATATTGGCCTGCCACCACTGAGCAGCGCCGCTGTTGGCGCCACCAATGATGGTGATCAGCGTGCCCGGGAACGCCATGAAAGAGAAGGCGAAGATCAGGGGCAGCACGCCGACGCTCAAAAGCTTCATGGGGATGTGGGTGCTCTGGCCGCCGTACATTTTCCGGCCCACCACGCGCTTGGCGTACTGGACGGCAATGCGGCGTTCGCTCATGTCCACGATGGTGACAATCACCAGGATCACGACGATAGCAACCACAGAAAGCAGGAAATTCACGATAGCACCTGCAGCACCGTTGAAGATACCCAGGAAGGTGCTGCCCAGATGGCTGAACAGGCCGGAAACGATACCGGTGAAGATCAGCAAGCTGATGCCGTTACCGACACCATTCTTGGTGATGCGTTCGCCGATCCACATGGCCAGGGCAGTACCACCAGCCATAACGATGCCAACCAGCAGCTTGGACCAGAAGTCGTTGTACACATAGCCGCCCAGCAGGGTGATGATACCGATGGCCTGCAGCACAGACAGGGCCACGGTAACAATACGGGTGATCTGATTGATCTTCTTCTTGCCCTCTTCGCCGCCTTCCTTCTGCAGCCGTTCCAGCGCCGGAATGGCGATGCACAGCAGCTGCATGATAATGGAAGCGTTGATGTAGGGAGAAATACCCATAGCCATGATGGTCATCTGAGAAAGGCTACCGCCGCTCATCATGTTCATCAGATCGAACACGCCCATGCCTTCCAGGCTGATGGGACGAACGCCGGGGGTGGGGATGGCGCTGACCAAACGGAAGATCAGCAGCATGAAGAACGTGTAAAGCACCTTTTTACGGAGCTCCGGTACGCGCCAGACATTACGCAGCGTTTCCCACATCGTTACTTCACCTCGACTTTCCCACCGATCGCTTCGATCTTTTCCTTAGCGGAAGCCGTCACTTTAGCAACGTTCACGGTGAGCTTCTTTTCCAGTTCGCCGCCGCCCAGCACCTTCACGCCGTCCAGAACCTTTTTGATCAGGCCCATTTCCAGCAGCGCTTCAGCGGTCACAACGGAACCGTCTTCGAAGACGTTCAGAGCAGATACGTTGATGGTGGCATATTCCTTAGCGAAGATGTTGGTAAAGCCACGCTTGGGGATGCGGCGGGTCAGAGGCATCTGGCCGCCTTCGAAGCCGGGACGCTTGCCGCCGCCGGAGCGGGCCTTGGCGCCCTTGTGACCTTTACCGGAGGTTTTGCCCAGCTGAGAGCCTACGCCTCGACCAAGGCGCTTCGGGGCAGTCGTCGAACCGATGGCCGGTTGCAACTCATGCAATTTCATGGGTGTGTCCTCCCTTATTCGTTGATTTCTTCAACCTTGACCATGTGCTTCACACGGAAGATCTGGCCACGGATGCAGGGGTTGTCTTCCTTGACAACCGTCATGCCCACCTTGCGCAGGCCCAGGGCTTTCACGGTGTCAATCTGCTTCTGCAGGCAAGCAATGGGGGATTTGGTCAAAGTGATTTTCAGTTTCATTTTTCCTTATCCTCCTTAGCCCAGAATTTCTTCGACGGTCTTGCCGCGCATACGAGCCACGGTTTCGGCGCTGCGGAGAGCCTTGAGGCCTTCCAGCGTAGCCTTCACGGTGTTGATGCGGTTATTGGTGCCGAAGGTCTTGGTGCGGATATCCTTGATACCGGCCAGTTCCAGAACAGCACGGGCGCCGCCGCCGGCGATAACGCCAGCACCTTCTTCGGCGGGCAGCAGCACAACCTTAGCCGTGCCGTACAGGCCGTTGATGGCATGGGGAATGGTGGTGCCTTCCATGGGCACAGTCACCAGGTTCTTCTGAGCAGCTTCCTTGGCCTTGCGGATGGCTTCGGGCACTTCCTTAGCCTTACCGATGGCAGCGCCCACACGGCCGTTTTCGTCACCGATGACGACCAGTGCGGCAAAGCGGAAGTTCTTACCGCCCTTAACAACCT
>JAFSGG010000091.1 GCA_017434775.1 Clostridia bacterium | reverse complement strand
GAAAATGATTTATGCGAGAGGGGGATTTTGAGTCAAAATCCCCCTCTCGCGCTCTCCCCAAAACCAATTTCTCATAAAGGAATGCTTTTCATGCAAAAGTTAGATTTTGACGTTAAGGCTATTTTTCAAGAGCGTTTGGCTTCAAGTTTTGGACTTGATAAGTATCAATATATTATCGAGAAAGCAAAAACAATCAATATTGCAACCGATACCAATTTTCAAAGGATCTTCAATGGTTTTTATATGGTTAGACGTAATGAAACATGGCGCAACTCATATTATTCATATTTTGAAGCCATCAAGAATAATCATCCCTCTTTTGAAAATATTATTACTTTTCTTTACGATGCCACAGGTAATATTGAACCTTCTTTCTCAAGCAAGATGCTTGCAACGCTCTCACCCGAAAAACCCATATGGGATAAATATGTTGTTCAGAATTTAGGTTTACAGCTAGATGGAACAACAAAACAAGAAAAGCTGCAAAACGCAATTCTCCTTTATGAGGACATTGAAAAATGGTATGAAATTTTTTTGTCAACAAAAAAAGCAACAGAATGTATTAACTTGTTTAATCAAATGCTCCCAGATTACAAATGGGTATCAAACACAAAGAAAATTGATTGCATTCTCTGGAGTATACGGTAAAACCGCTGCTGCAAATCGCAACAGCGGTTTTTTCATTTCCCAATATTAAGCTTTCGGTTGGGTGCGGGAGGGTGCTTTGGCCTCCAAAGCATTCTCCCGCAAATTTCCCATCAAATCTTTTCGAAGAACGCTTCCTTCTCTTCGTTCCGCAGCACGCCCATGTCGTCAAACTTCAGATAGTCCGGCCGGCTTTCCGTGTACTTGCAAATTTCGTCCAGCCGGACGGATTCGGTGAAGGTAAGCAAAGTGAAGGCCACGCCATGCTTCCGGGCACGGCCGGTGCGGCCGATGCGGTGGACATAGTATTCGTTTTCGTTGGGCAAATCGTAATTGATGACGGCTTCCACGTCGTCCACGTCAATGCCCCGGGCGGCCACATCCGTGCACACCAGAATGGGGAAACGGCCCTTTTTGAACCCCAGCATCACCTGATTGCGCTTGCCCTGGGGAATATCCCCGTGCAAGGCTTCAGTTTCGTACCCGGCCTTGTTCAGCCGCTCGCTCAAGCGCCTTGCCATATCCTTGGTATTGGTGAAGATCATCATCCGGCCGTACACATCCGCATCCAGCAGGTACAAAAGATGCTCGTACTTTTCTTCCCTGGTGGTGGGGATCACATACTGGGCGATTTTGGGCTTGTTTTCTTTTGTTGCCTCCACGGTGATTTCCACCGGGTCATGCTGATATTTCCAGCTGATTGTCAGCACATCCTGATTGGTGGTGGCGGAAAACATGACGAACTGGCGTGTGGTGGGCACCGCTTCGATGATTTTGCACACATCTTTTACAAAACCCATCTTCAGCATTTCGTCCGCTTCGTCCAATACCAGCGTGTGCACGGCGTTCAGCCGCACATTGCCCCGCTGCATATGGTCAAGCATACGGCCGGGGGTAGCCACCACAATCTGAGGCTTTCGCTTCAATTGGTTCAGCTGCTTCACAATGGGCTGACCGCCGTAGAGCACAGCAATCCGCACTTCGGGGATGAACTTGGCCAACTTCTGCAGTTCTTCCCCGATCTGCACAGCCAGTTCTCTTGTAGGAGCCAGCACCAGCTCCTGAATGCGGTTATCCGTCAGGCTGATGTATTCCAGCATGGGAATGCCGAACGCACAAGTTTTGCCCGTGCCGGTGGGGGCAATGGCAATCACGTCGTGGCCTTCCATCATGATGGGGATGGTCTTTTCCTGCACCGGGGTGATGCGGGTGAAGCCCATGGCGGAAACCGCCTGCATAATTTCTTTGGAAAGATCCAGGTTTTCAAAGCCTGTCATTTTTTCTTCGGGTTTCAAAACAAAGTTCCTTTCTTGGTTCCAAATCGGCTAAAAAACGCACATCCTTGGCAGTATAGCACATCCGGCCGGTTCGGTCAACCGCTTCGCCGCTTTTCCTTTTCCGCATAACAAAAGCTGCCGGACATACGGGCAAAGCCGCACGTCCGGGCAGCCATTCTTCTATCGTTTTGCCGGGCGGCTTTCCCTGCGCAAGGCGTAAGAAAACCTTCCTCTGGGCCGTTTTCTTTCGGCTGTACCCCTGTATGGAATAGAAGGATACCGGGGGCTGATTCCCTTTCGCAGCATGGAATACCCTTCTTCTGTCAGATACCTGTAAGCCGGGATGGACTCGCCATGCACCGCCTGATGCCTCAACCTGTGGGGAATCCCCATGACCTGCAGCAGGCATTTCACAAACACCCGGGGGCCAAATGTTTCCATTTCCGCCATGATTGCCTTCTGGAACATCCGGATGATGCCTTCCGGCAAATCGTCCTTCCCCGATGCCTGCTTGTAATTACGCTCCACATAGCGCCGCAATGCCTGCAATCCATGGCCCATCTGACCACCCAGCAGGTTTACCATCCGGTCTGGTAAAAACCTGCCCAGCAGTTCCGAGGCCGCCTGGACGGTGGCTTCATCACTCAGCTGCTCCAGCGCACTGCAAAGGGCCATCACCAGCAGCATCACATCTTCCGTATGACGTACCCGCTGCACCAGGCCAAATGCCGTTTCGTAGGCTTCACTCTGCCATACATCGCCATAGCAAGCGCTTCGCATTTCCATCGTAGGCCGGTACAAAAGACACTGCCCCACATGCACCCGGGCACCAAGGCGCGGCACCAGATCATCCTCATTGATCAGGTGAAACAAAGGAAGGCTCTGAACGTCCATTTTGCTGTTGCCAAAGAGCACACTGGGGGATGCAAAACCATAGCCGATCATATTGCTGCGCAGCACGCCGCCGCTGATCATCCGATAGGCAAACAGCTGCATCACGCCGCCGCCCTGACTGTGGCCTGCCATCCAGATTTTAAACCGGCTGTCCGTCCGCCGGCATTCCTGCAAAATATCCTGCAGGGTCAGCTTTTCCAGGCCCAGTTCCCGGGCCGTTTCCGGGAAAACAATTTCCGGCAGATTTTCTTCAAAACGCCGGGTTAATTGCAAAGTACCCTGATGCATACCTTCTTCATTGTGGATGCGGATATTGGCCAGCCAGTCGTACACTCTTTTCCCTGTGCCCATAAAGCCAATCGCCACCAGATACCGATTCAGGCCGGCTTTTTTGATCATCACCACCGCCTTGCAGGTATCGCTTTCCTCCCGGTTGCGCACCGTGCCCAGCACCTGATTGATGATATTGGTGCTCCGGGCTTTGAACCGGCTCATGAACTGCCTGTATTCGCTGATCACGCCGGATAAACCGCCGCTTGCATTGGCTGCATCCCCGGAAAGCAGCTTGTTATCAATATGATAGGATACATCCTGCCAGCCGTCCTCCCGCCAGGGATCCAGATCCAGCGTGTAGGCCAGAGACGCCAGCTGCAGGGAAAGCGCCGCTGCCGCCTGATTGGGCACAGCCATTTGCCGCGCATATTCCGTTTTCATGGGCTGCATCAATGCATTGATATCTCCCGGCATCCCTTTCGCCTTTTCCATGGCTGCACCTCCTTTTTTCATTCTGCAGGATATTGTATCACGCTCTGTCTCGGCAGGCAAGCCCTGTCCACAATTTACAATTCAAAACGTAATATTTCCGTCATTTTTTGTTTACATTTTCGTTACACCATGGTATACTGTATTCGTACTACTGTAGATACAGGAGGATCTTCCCTTGAAACAGAAGTTATTGCGATTCATCTGTCTTGTGCTGGCCTTATGCTTTATCAGCACAAGCGCTTTTGCCTACACAAAACTGAGCCAGGGTTCTTCCGGCAATGATGTGAAGGACATGCAGATTGCCCTGAACATGCTGGGTTTTGATTTGAAACCGGATGGAAAATTCGGCTCCGGTACCAAGGAAGCCGTCAAGCACTTCCAGAAGGCCAACGGCCTGAAGGTGGACGGCGTGGCCGGAGATCAGACGCTGACGTTATTGTACGCCCAGGCCTTTGGCAGTGTGAATCCCACCCCTGCCGCCACGCCCAAACCTGCCGCACCCACGGCCACGCCCTCCTCTTCCGGCAGCTATCAAAAACTGCAGCGGGGCGATAAGGGCACCGAAGTGACCCGGATGCAGCTGGCGCTGAACAAGCTGGGCTATAACCTGACACCGGATGGTAATTTCGGCTCCGGTACCCAAACCGCCGTGAAAGCCTTCCAGAAAAAGTATGGCCTCGCAGCTGACGGTGTGGCTGGTAACCAGACCCTTTCCCTGCTCTATTCCCTCACTGCCGCTGCCACTGCCGCACCCACTGCAAAGCCCACTGCCGCACCCACCCAGGCTCCCCTGCCCACGGTACCGGTATCTTCCTCCACTCAGGTAGCCCGGATCACCACCAGCGGCGGTTCCCTGAACCTGCGGAACAGCCCCTCCAAAGATTCTTCTGTACTGACAACCATTCCCAATCATACCATTATTACCGTCAACGCCAAGGGTTCCCAGTGGAGCCGAGTCAGCTATATGGGCCGGGACGGCTATGTGATGACCAGCTTCCTCACCTTTATTGCCACTGCCGCTCCCCAAGCGCCCACCCCCACCCCTGCTGCTCCTTCCGGCGGCCAGAATCCCATCGGTGTGGCCATCGTAAAAACCTCCGGCGGCACGCTGAACCTGCGTGCTTCCGCTTCCAGCGATGCGGCGGTACTGGCTCAGATCCCCAACACCACCGTGCTGCAGCTCTACAGTAAAGACGCCACCTGGTGCCGGGTGTCCTATCAGGGCGTAACCGGCTATGTGATGACCAAATACCTGAACATCATGAACGCCTCCACTCCGGCACCTGCCACGCCAACCCCCGCCACCAAGCCTTCTGTCAGCATCGGTGCAGCCATTGTATCCACCTCCGGCGGCACGTTGAACCTGCGTGCTTCTGCTTCCACCAGCGCACCCATCCTGGCTGAAATTCCCAACACCTATGTACTCCAGCTGCTTTCCAGGGGCAGCACCTGGTGTCAGGTACGCTATAACAATATCGACGGTTTCGTCATGACCCAATACCTGACCATCCTCAACACGTCCAGCGGTACATCCGCTCCAACCCCCACGCCTACCCCCACTGCAAAACCCAACGGAAACCTCGGCTCCGCCATCGTTACCACCACCGGCGGCACGCTGAATTTCCGTTCCGGTCCTTCCGAATCCGCATCGGTGATGATGCAGATTCCAAACGGTGCCGCCCTGCAATTGCTCACCAAGGGGAATACCTGGTGCATGGTCAACTATAATGGAACAGAGGGGTATGTGATGACCAAATTTATCACCATCCTCAATAACGGCACCTCCTCCGCTCCCACCCAGGCACCTTCCGTTTCCGTCCCCGGAGAGGAAGAAGAAAACGATCCTTCCAAATATTCCCGCACCCTTCGCAGCGGCATGTACGGCGAAGACGTGCGCTGGGTGCAGGAACGCTTAAAGGAACTGAAATACACCGTGAATGTGACCGGTACTTATGATGCTGCCACCATCGAGGCCGTCAAGTTCTTCCAAAGCCAGAACAGCCTCACATCCGACGGCCTGGCCGGTCAGCAGACTTTCGCCATGCTCAACAGCACCAATGCCCGTACCGCCGATGATGCGCCGCTCAATTATACGACCCTGCGCATCGATGATTCTTCTTCTGCCGTACGCAATATGCAGACCCGGCTGAAGGCACTGGGCTATCCCCTCACCGTCAACGGTGAATATGACTGCGATACCCACAACGCCGTGGTGGCCTTCCAGGTGCGCAACGATCTGGTCATCAGCGGCATCGCAGACGGGCTTACCCAGCAGATCATCTATTCCGGCAACGCCAAGCCCTATTCCACACCCGTGAAGGAACTGGAAGCGGATGCCGGCAAGATTGCCGGGCCGTCCCTCAGCCAGGTGCAATTGCTGCACTGGTTTAACGACATCAAGCCCACCATCAAATCCGGCCAGACGGTTGTGGTCTATGACCCGGCCACTTCCCTCTCCTGGAACATCAAGCTCTATTCCCTGGGCCGCCACGCCGACAGTCAGCCTGCCACCTGGCGGGATACCCAGATCATGAACCGCTCCTTTGGCAAAACCAACTGGACCTGCCATCCCGTATATGTTATGCTGCCGGACGGAAGATGGACCCTGGCCAGCATGCATAACCGGCCCCACCTGTATGGCAGCATCAACAACAACGGTTTCGGCGGCCATCTGTGCATCCACTTCCTGCGGGATATGGACGAAGCCAAGCGGAACGACCCCAACTACGGCGTGCAGAACCAGAACACCATCCGCAATACCTGGAAAGCCCTGACGGGCATCACAGTCAACTAATCTAACAGGAACGGGGATATGCAGCATGAAAATTGCCCTGATGGGGTACGCCGGAAGCGGCAAAACCTTCTTGGCTAAATACCTGGCAGAAAAGCTGAATATGCCTGTGATGCACCTGGATGAAGTGAAATACACCAAGGAATGGAAGCCCATCCCGGATGAAACGGTATTGCCCATCGTATCGGAATTCCTGCAAAAAGACGATTGGATCCTGGATGGCAATTACACCTACCTCTTCCAGAAAGAAAGGCTGGATGCAGCGGACAAAATCATCCTGCTGCTGCTTCCCCGCATTCCTTGCCTGCTTCGCTGCATCCGTCGCCGGAAAGACAGAAAGGCCGAAGGGTATATAAACGATACCAACCTGTGGTTCATCCAGTTTGTGCTTTTCGAAGGACGAAACAAAGAACGGCGAAAAAATTACAACCGCATCCGGGAAACCTATCAGGACAAGGTGATCACCCTTCGCTCCCAGAAAGAGATTGATACCTTTCTGCAGCAAGTGAAAACAAACGGCCTTCCCAACTGAATAACATAACACTCCCCCAGGCTGTTGCCCGGGGGAGCTTTTTTAGTATGTTATTTTCATCATGTAGCAAATATCCCCTTCGGCATCCGTGTAGATACCGGTATGGATGAATCCGGCCTTTTCATAGCAGCGGACAGCCCGTTTGTTTTCCACTTCCGGGTCAATGAACAGGGTTTTCACCCGAGGATGCCGGGTATGAATATAGTCCACCATCTGCCGCAGGGCATCCGTTCCGTATCCTTTGTTTCTCTCTGCTCTGATGCCGATCCACATGTCCAGACCAATGGTATATTCATCCTGCATGTAATACTGGATGAAACCGATGGGGCGGCTGTCCGACAGGATGAAAAACGGAAACACGTCCTTCTGGGCTTTCACCCGGCTGCCATACTTTTCTGCAATTCTTTCCAGCGGTACGATGCCTTCATTCTCTTCATCACAGCATACGAATTCCTGTAATTCCGGTTCCGCAAACCAGTCCTGCATCAGCTGATAATCGGTCATCGTGGCTTCCATGGGTCTTAGGGTTATCATACAAATCTCCTTTTCCATATCAACACGGAAAAACAACCGGGTAAAAAAAATACGAAATCTTCCGAATTGGTTTTCGGGAGTGAGTGAAGTGACCGGCCCACCGTTGGAAGAAGCGGCTATAAGCCGCAGGGAACTGAACGAATCAACCGAAACGAGGAATGGGAGCGTAAACGACCAGTATGGCGACTGGGGTTGCGTGAAGCGAGAGGGGGATTTTGAATCAAAATCCCCCTCTCATGAAATATTCACTTTACTTCTGGCCGTAATAGGCATTGGCGCCGTGCTTGCGCAAATAGTGCTTATCCAACAGTTCCTGCTGCATGGACCCCTGCTGGGGGTTCAGCACCATGGCGTGCCAATCCATAAACGCCACTTCTTCCAGCACCACGGCGTTGTGTACCGCTTCCATGGCATTTTCGCCCCAGGCAAAGGGGCCATGGCTGTACACCACTACGGCCGGGATATCCATGGGGTCCTTGCCCTTGAAAGTCTCGATGATCACATGGCCGGTTTCTTTTTCGTATTCTCCCTTGATTTCTTCCGCCGTCATGGGCCGGGTGCAGGGAATATCGCCGTAGAAATAGTCCCCTTGGGTGGTGCCCATGGCCGGAATGCTGCGGCCGGCCTGGGCAAAGGTGGTGGCCCAGCGGGAATGGGTGTGCACAATGCCGCCCATTTTGGGGAACGCCCGGTACAGCGCCAGATGGGTGGGGGTATCGGAAGAGGGCTTCCACTTGCCCTCCACCACTTTACCGTCCAGATCCACAACCACCATATCGTCCTTGGTCATGCCGTTATAGGAAACGCCGGAGGGTTTAATGACCACCAAGCCCTTTTCCCTGTCAATGCCGCTCACATTGCCCCAGGTGAAGGTCACCAGATTGTATTCGGGCAACAAAAGATTCGCCTGCAGTACTTGAATTTTCAGTTCTTCCAACATCGGTTCATTCCTCCTTCAGTGCTTCAATGGCCGCCTTTTCCACAGAAAGGGCCCGTTCATAGGTTTTCAGGAAGCGGTTGAAGCCTTCCACATCCGCTTCATCTGCCATCAGGGTCACGGTTTTGGCCCCTGCAAAGACTTTATTGTCCAGATAATCTTCCAGCGTTTCGTTTTCTTCCTTGTTCAGCCGGTAAGCAGCCAGAAGAGCCATGCCATAGGGGCCGCCTTCCCCAGCGGTTTCCATCACAGATACAGGAGCCTGCACCGCAGCGGACAGCATGGTCTGGCCCACCTTCGGGGTCTTGAAGAAACCGCCGTGGCCGTACAATTTATCGATCTTCACCTGTTCGGTGATGGTCAGGATATCCAGGCCGATCTTCAGCGTAGCCAGGGCGCTCATGAGATGGGCGCGCATGAAATTGGCCAGGGTGAAACGGGCATTGGGCGTCCGGGCAAAGAAGGGCCTTCCTTCGTCCAGGTCGGTCACGCCTTCACCGGAGAAGTAGTTGTTGGCCATCAGGCCGCCGCAATCCTTATCCCCTTCCATGGCTTTGTTAAACAGCAGGGTATACAGATCCCCCTTGTTCACATCGGCACCGATGGCACCGGCAAATTCGGAAAGCAGATTCACCCAGGCATTGATGTCGCTGGTACAGTTATTGCAGTGTACCATGGCAACGGCTGCACCGCTGGGGGTGGTCACCATATCAATTTCCCGGTGCACGCCGGGCATTTTTTCCACCACCACCATGGCAAAATCGCTGGTTCCGGCAGATACATTGCCGGTACGAACCCGCACAGAATTAGTGGCTGTCATGCCGGTACCGGCGTCGCCTTCGCAGGGGCACACGGGAATACCGGCTTCCAGGTCCCCTTCCGGATCCAGGAACAGGGCGCCTTCTTTGGTCAAAACACCGGCATCCGCACCGGCAGGCAGCACTTTGGGCAAAATGCCCCCCAGGGTCCAGCCGATATTCTGCACTTCTTCCAGCTTGTCAAAGGCGGCCATCATTGCAGCGTCGTAATCCATCTTTTCGCTGTCTACAGGGAACATGCCGCTGGCTTCGCCCACGCCCATCACGTGCAGGCCGGTCATCAGGTAATGAATATAGCCGGCCAGCGTGGTCAACCGGGCGATCTTGCCAATGTGTTCTTCCTTATTCAGCACCGCCTGATACAAATGGGCAATGCTCCAGCGCTGGGGAATATTGAAATTGAATGCAGTGCTCAGCTTTTCAGCCGCTTCGCCGGTAATGGTATTGCGCCAGGTGCGGAAAGGAGTCAGCAGGTTATCGTCCTTATCAAAGGGCAGATAGCCATGCATCATGGCGGAAACGCCCAGGGCACCCACGGTCTTCAGCGTTTCGCCGAACTTCTGCTGTACGTCCTTTTTCAGGTCGGCATAGCAAGCCTGCACACCGCTGATAATTTCATCCTGGTGATAGGTCCACACGCCGTTTTCCAGCCGGTTTTCCCATTCAAAACTGCCGGAAGCAATGGGCAAATGGTTTTCGTCAATAAGAACAGCCTTGATACGGGTAGAACCCAGTTCCATACCCAATGCGCATTTTTTGAAATCCATATTTCTTTCCTCCTTATGTTCTCCGGATCCACACCCGCATTTCACCCTTGCCCCGGTTGCCCCAGGCATAATAGGGCACAAAGATCAGCGTTTGTTTTTCCTGTTTCGGTTCTTCTTCTGAATAAAGCGAATCGCCGCCGCAGTCACGGATTCCCTCCGCCTGCAACATCATCACGCCCTCCAGTTCCTCTTGCGCCAGCACTGGTGTTACCAGCCCATCCGTCAGGCTCAGGTTCCACAATTCGTTGCCGTTATCCTTTTCTTCCAGGCAATACACCACCGGACCCATCATCAGCGCCACTTTACCGGCATATTCCGGAATATGGCCATGTGCCCGGATCTTCCGCACTTCCATCACGGGGAATGTGAGGGTAATCACATCGCCGTCCTTCAGATTGTTGACGTACTCATACTGGTTCCACGGGTCGTGCTCCACTTCTTCCCCGTTTATTTCCAGTACATAATTCTTCTTCGCCCAGCCGGGAATACGCAGAGCCAGTTCCTTTTCCCCTGCCCTTTCCACATGAATGGTTACTTTGTTTCCCCAGTACGGGAATGCGGACTGGATTTTCAGTTCCGTTTCGCCGGAACGCACATGGGAGGATACGTACTGGTCGATATACAAATGCGTATCGTTTTCCGTGAACAGATACATGGAAAGGCCCATCAGGGTGCGCAACACATTGGGAGGACAGCAGGCGCAGCCAAACCATCCCTTGCGCTCGTCGTCTATGCGGATATCATTGCGCCGTTCGCACCGCTCCGGCCATGTTTCCAGTGGATTCATATAGAAGTATTTCATTCCATCCAAAGAAACACCGGACAGAATACCGTTGTACAGCGCTTTTTCCACAATATCCCCATAGAGGCCGTGCGGATGCGCCCGATGCAAGCGGATGGCGGTCATGATCAGGGCGATGGATGCGCAGGTTTCCGTATAGCAGCGATCCGGCGGCAGGTCATAATCGAAGGAAAACGCTTCCCCCACATGGGTGGAACCCACGCCGCCGGTAATGTACATTTGCTTATCGATAACGTTGCGGAACACCCTTTCCGCCGCTTCCACCAGGATATCATCCCCGGCAGCGGTGCCGGCTTCCGCCATGCCGGCCAGCAGGTACAATTGCCGCACCGCATGGCCCCGGGCCGCCGTCTGCTCCCGCACCGGAACATCGGCCTGATAATAGCCGTAATCGTCCCAGAAATTTTCCCGCTTTTCATGCAGCTTTTCTCCCCGGGCAAGGCGTTCCTTATCATAATAATAGGGTTTCTGTCCTCTTTCGTTGAGGAAATACAAGGCCAGATCCAGATACTTCTTTTCTCCGGTCACCGCATACAGCCGGGTCAGCCCCATTTCCACTTCTTCGTGGCCGGGATAGCCGTGCAGCTGGTTTTCCCCGGGCCCAAAATGCTTGCACAGGCAATCAGCAAATCGGCAGGCCACATCCAGTACTTTCCGCTTACCGGTGGCCTGATAATAGGCGCAGGCCGCTTCAAACATGTGCCCGGCCACATACAATTCGTGAATATCCTTCAGATTGGTAAACCGCTGATCCAGCCCTTTGATGATGTAATAGGTATCCAGATAGCCGTCTTCCTGCTGGGCCATGGCAGCCAGGTCAATGGTACTGTCCGCCTGCTGTTCCAGCGCTTCATCGCTTTGCACGCTCAGGGCATAGCCAACCCCTTCCAGCCATTTCCATAAATCGCTGTCCTGAAAGCAGAAGCCCTGAAAATCTCCTTTTGCCAGCCCGGCAGCAATACGGAAATTTTCGATGCAGTGGCTGGGTGCCACGCCGGGCACAGCATCATGCAGGGTATCCCACATGTAAGGAATAGCCGTTTCCCGTGCTTTTGCAATCCGTGCAGAGAAAAATGGATCCCATATTTCTACCTGATTAATCGGCACATGACGAAACATTCGCACATACCCCCATCTTCCATTTTCGTTATGCATATTTTAGCATGCACAGCCCGCCATCGTCAAGCAAGCAAACATAAAAGCCCGAAATTTCATCCGGTTTTGTCTGTTTTTTCAAACGAAAAAGCCTGCCGAAATTGCTTTCAGCAGGCTGATTGTTACATGAAATTATTCAGCAACACGGGCCACAGCGCCAGCGCCAACAGTACGGCCGCCTTCGCGGATAGCGAAACGCAGACCCTGTTCGATAGCGATGGGGGTGATGATTTCCACTTCCATTTCCACGTTGTCACCGGGCATTACCATTTCAACGCCTTCGGGCAGCTTGATGGAGCCGGTCACGTCCGTGGTGCGGAAGAAGAACTGGGGACGATAGCCGTTGAAGAAGGGGGTATGACGGCCGCCTTCT
>JAFSGG010000090.1 GCA_017434775.1 Clostridia bacterium | reverse complement strand
ATTCCTTGCCACAGTCACGGCACACCAGCGTTTTGTCCTGATACATTTTGTTTTCCCCCTGATTAATATGTTGGTTAGCGTCGGCTGACCTGGTTTTTGACCCCACACTCGCCGGCTGGGACATTGCTCTGCGAACTTTCGCCCTCACGCCGTCCTCTCGTGTTATAACACGGCCGGGCTTACATCTAGACCGCACCATGCTCACCGGGGCTTTGCCCGGCTTACGTGGACCGTTTTGCCTGCGACTGGCATCGGCTTGCAACCACAGACCCGATTTTGCCAACCGCCGTCATTATATGCCCTTTTGGCAAGAAACGCAAGAGATTTTTCTATTTTTTACCGGATAATTCAGCCTAAATCAGTACTAAATACGATAAAAGTACGAAAATGCTCTAAAATGGCACAAATTTGGCAGATTATAGGATAAGCATGCAGTCGCCAAAGGAGAAGAAACGGTATTCCTTTTCCACCGCCTCCCGATAGGCTGCCAGGGCTTCTTCCTGGCCCATCAGGGCGGAAACCAGCATCAGCAGGGTGCTTTCCGGCAGATGGAAATTGGTCATGAGCACGTCGGTAGCCTTCAGCTTCACGCCGGGGGTGATGAAAATATTGGTCATGCCCATGCCGGGATGGACAATGCCGTTATCATCCGCTGCGGTTTCCAGGGTACGCACGGATGTGGTGCCGATGCAGACGATGCGGCCGCCATTATTTCGGGCGGTATTGATTTTTTCGGCGGCTTCTTCCGTGACCTGCCAGTATTCGGAATGCATCACATGCTGGCTCACATCATCCACCTTCACAGGCCGGAAAGTACCAAGGCCCACATGAAGCAGTACCGGTACGATCTCCACGCCCATATCCCGGATGCGCTGCATCACTTCTTCTGTAAAATGCAGCCCGGCGGTGGGGGCGGCGGCGCTGCCTTCTTCCTTGGCGTAGATGGTCTGGTACTGGGTAGGATCGGAAAGCTTTTCGTGGATGTAGGGAGGCAGGGGCATTTCGCCCAGGCGGTCCAGCAGCTCTTCGAAAACGCCTTCGTACAGAAATTTCACCACGCGGCCGCCGGCAGCGGTGGTTTCGCCGATTTCGGCCCGGAGCAAACCATCGCCGAAGGAGACCGTAACGCCCTTTTTCAGCCGCCGGCCGGGGCGCACCAGGGTTTCCCAGCTGTCCTTATCCACCCGCTGCAAAAGCAGCACTTCCACCGGCACACCGGTATCTTCCTTTACGCCAAGCAAGCGGGCCGGGAGCACTTTGGTGTGGTTGATCACCATCACGTCACCGGGGCGCAGATAATCCGGCAGATCCCGGAAAATCTTGTCTTCATGCAAGCCGGTGTCCCGATGAATGACCATCATCCGGGCAGCATCCCGGGGCTGAGCCGGCGTCTGGGCAATAAGCCTTTCCGGCAGATCATAGTAAAAATCAGACGTTTTCATGTTTCTGTTCCTCTGACCATTGATAAGCAATCCGGGGATCGCCGTTTTCCAGGTAAATGATGCCGCAGCGTTTGAAGCCGTTTTTTGTGACTACATGCTGCATGGTATGGTTATCGTGATGGGTATCGATGCGGATTTCGTCAATGAAGTTCCGGCCAAAATCCCTTGCCATGGCAACCAGTCCTTTTACCATGCCGTCGGAGGCAATGCGATGGATGGTGCCGTAGGGCTTTTGATTGGGCCAGCTGCCGTCGATGTAGCCATAAGTGGGGTCTTCCCCCAGAATGAAAGCGAATACGCCGTGAAGGATGCCGTTTTCTTCGCAGACGAAAAGCTGCTTTTTTTCAATATCATACCTTAGCACTTCTTCCTGGGGATAGCCGCCGGCCCATTGCTGCATATTGCCGGTGGAGCGCATATAAGCCCGGCCGATGGCGTAGATTTCCAGAATGCGGGGCAAATCTTCATATTTTGCAGGGCGAATATCCATCAGAGGTTCGTCCTTTCTGTATCAGAATAGCTGGGTCTGTTCGGCATCGGCGGTGTTTTCGCTTTTTACCGTTGCCGGGGGTGTTTTGCCCAGATGCTCATAGGCGGCCGGGGTGCACACACGGCCACGGGGGGTGCGCATGATGAAACCCAGCTGCATGAGGTAAGGCTCATAAACGTCTTCAATGGTGACGGCGTCTTCGCCGGTAACGGCAGCCAGGGTGTCCAGCCCCACGGGACCGCCGCCGAATTTATCGATCATGGCGGAGAGCAGCGCCCGGTCCACCCGGTCCAGACCCAGATCATCCACATCCTGCATCTGCAGGCTTTCGGCAGCCACCTGAGCGGTGATGCGGCCATTGCCCCGAACCTGGGCATAGTCCCGCACACGCTTTAACAGGCGGTTGGCAATACGGGGGGTGCCCCGGCTGCGCTTGGCAATTTCCAGAATCCCGTCGTCATCATAGGGCATGCCCAGGATCCCGGCGGAACGGGCTACGATCTGGCTCAGCTCTTCCGGAGAATACATCTGCAGCCGGAACACGATGCCAAAACGATCCCGAAGGGGAGCGGACAGCCGCCCAGCCCTTGTGGTGGCGCCGACCAGGGTGAACTTGGGCAGATCCAGCCGCATGGAACGGGCGGTGGGGCCCTTGCCGATCATGATATCCAGAGCATAGTCTTCCATGGCGGGGTAGAGCACTTCTTCCACGGCACGAGAGAGCCGGTGAATTTCGTCGATGAAGAGAATATCCCCGGCGTTCAGGTTGGTGAGGATGGAAGCCAGATCCCCGGGACGTTCAATGGCCGGGCCGGACGTGACCCGGATGTTCTGGCCCATTTCGGCGGCTACAATGCAGGCCAGGGTGGTTTTACCCAAGCCGGGCGGGCCATAGAGCAAAATATGATCCAGCGCATCGTGCCTTTTCAGGGCTGCGCTGATGTAAATGGACAGGCTGCTTTTCACCGCATCCTGGCCGATATATTCCCGCAAATGATGGGGACGGAGGGACATTTCGATGTCTTCATCCTCCGGTCGCATGCCGGTCATTACCAGACGGTCATCCATAGTTCAATACCTCCGATGATGGGATGGAAGGGAAAAAGCAATCATTACATGCCGGCCATGCTGCGGAGCGCCAGACGAACCAGATCGTTGGCTTTATCGCTCTGGCCCCGCACCTGGGAAATGGCCCGGGCGGCTTCGGCGGCGGTATAGCCAAGGGCCTGCAGGGCAGCCAAAGCCTCGGTGGCGGCGTCTTCCTGCACAGGTGTGAAAGCGGTATGGGAAGTGGGAGCGGAAGCAAAATCGCTTTCGGACACCTTTTCCTTCAGTTCCAGAGCAATACGCTGGGCTGTTTTTTTGCCCACACCGGGAGCACGGGACAAGGCGTTCACATCCCCGGTGACAATGGCCAGGGAAAGATCCCGCAGGGGCATGGAGCCCAGAATGGCCAGCGCCAGTTTGGGGCCAATGCCGGAAACGCCCATGAGTTTCAAAAACATTTCCTTTTCTTCTTTGGTGGCAAAGCCGAAAAGTTCCATGGCATCTTCCCGGACGGCCAGATAGGTGTATACTTTCATATTTTCACCGGCTGGAGGGGCGTCCTGCAGGGTGGTCATGCTGACGGACAGGAGATACCCTACGCCGCCCACATCCAGAACCAATTCGTTCAGGCCCTTATCGGCCACGGTACCTTTGAGATATGCGTACATGGGGCATCCTCCTTATTTCATACGGAACTGTTCCCGCATCCGGCCGGAAGCGGCGTGGGTGAGGGCAGCGGCCACGGCGTCGGCCGCATCGTCGGGCTTGATGATGTCGGGCAGGTTCAGCATCATTTTCACCATCTGCTGTACCTGTTTTTTATCCGCCTTGCCGTAGCCGGTGACGGCTTGCTTGATCTGCATGGGGGTGTATTCGTACATGGGCTTGCCAAACTCCGAGCAGGCGCAAAGGGCGCATCCCCGGGCGGCACCCACATTGAGGGCGGTGGTCACGTTCCGGGCGAAGAACAGCTCTTCAAACACCACTTCATCCGGTTCATAGGTGCATAGGAGGGCGCTCACATCCACAAAGATTTTGTGCAGCCTTTCATGCATGGGCATATCCGGCGGTGTCAGCACACAGCCGGCTTGCACCAGCACGTTTTTCCTGCCGTCCGTATCAATCACGCCCCAGCCCATGGTGGCCAGGCCCGGGTCAATGCCGAAAATGCGCATGGCTTCCTCCTGAGAAAAAATAATCATAATATTATAGAACAAATGTGCGCAATTTGTCAATCCGGGATGGGGGAAAAGGCGTGGAAACGGGGCTGCCTGACAGAAAGAAAGCGATGGAGAACGGATAAAAAATTTACAAGTTTTTTTGCCTTGGAAAAGCCTGCAATCCCGTGCCCCTCTTTTCTTTTTTTCGGGGATGGAGTATAATGAAAAATGATTGCGTCTGCACGAATCGGAGCCGCAGGCCCGTTTGGATAAAGAAAGGTATAATGCCCATGAAACGATTGATGATTTTTATGCTGTGTCTGTGGATGCTGGCTGCATCGGCGGGGGCGGAGAATGCGCCGCTGCAGCTGACTGTTACGGGAAAGGTGACGGAAAGCAGCCGGCTGTCGGATGAAGGACTCCGTATCCTGAACACAGTGCTTTCCCGGCTGATGATCCGGCAAACGGCTTTCCCGGATGGTGAGCGGGCGGAACTTGTGATTGATGGAAAAGTCATGTGGTCCGTGGAGCGACGCATGGATGCGAAAGGCACTGTGGTGATTTTTTCGGACATGCAGGGGTATCGGACGGCTGCGGATGAGCCGGATGCTCTGATGCTGCTCAGCAGCACCGGACGGGAAATGCATATTCCCCTGTTTGCGCCGGATGCATATGAAGCGAGTGCAGCAGATGTGTATGACCTGATGCACACAGCGGTGGAACCTGTATTGCAAAAAAGCACCACCACCGTGCAGCATGCTGCTTCTTCTCCACGGTATGACCGATATACTTTGACAGCGGAGCAGATGAATATTCTGTGGCCAAAGATCGTTGCCACAGCTCAGCCGCATTTTGACCGGGACGGCGGAGAAAAGGAATATTGGCAGATGGCTGCCGAAGTGGTGTTCACCGGAGACGTGCGGATCAAAAGGCTCTATGATACTGCCGGGAAAGAGCTTGGCATACAGCTGACCGGCAACGGAATTTTACTGGGCACTGAACGGAAAATATCCCTGTTGATGGGCTATACCAAAGGAAAGGGCGGCAGCTTGACTTTGTCTGCCAAGGCCCTCAAGGGAAAGGATAACCTGAAAATCAATGCTTCCCTGAAAGAAAGAACCAAGGAAGAAGAAACCATCTATACCCTCAATTGTGATTTTACCCATGTATTGCAGGGGGAAACAAAGAGCGGTGATTTTGCCCTGACGTTGAAACATGCCGGGGATGCCTGGAGCGGCAAGGCTTCCTGGCAGCAGGGAAACAAAAGCCTGACCGTGGAAGGCAGTGTACTGCAAGGTGCAGACGGCATGCAGGGAAATGCGATCATTACAGAAAAAGAAAAAAAGAAAGTGCTCTTTGGCGCAGAATTATTGTTCCAAACGGAAAAAACGCAGCAACCGGAAGAAAGGCAGGTTCCCATGAAAGACCTTTCCGGCATGACTCAGGAAAGAGCCCGAACGGTTTTGTACCCGGAAGAGATGACGCTGATGCGGGCGCTGATGTATTTGCTGAATGATTTGCCGGAAGAAGCACGCTGGCATCTGACCCACGAACTGCGGACAGACAACTGGCATACCGGCGATGACGTGCCGGTGATCAATGACGGAGAACAATGGATTGTAGAGGAGGATACACCATGAAAAAATGGTTGGCCGCGCTGATGGCGCTGGTAATGATAACGGGCTGTGTGCCTGGGTCGGCTGCCAGCTATACCGTAGATGAAAAATTTCTGGGTCAGGCTCAGAACCAGGCGCTGACCGGAGAAATCGGGTTTCTGGTAACGGGGGATTCTTCTGCTGCGATGGACAGTGCCCTTTTCGAAACGCTCGGGCATATGCTGCCGGAAACGGAAATGACCTTTGGCATCACGCTCTATCCCAAAGCTCCCCGGGGCGGATATGTGACCCGGAAGGGGGCGGACGGCAGCGAAAAAACGGTACAATTGCTTTTTGATGATCAGACCCTGGCCTTTGGCGGCGATGCCATTGCTGCAGAAAATACCTACTATATAATGAATACGGGTGTACCGGCAGCGGATGAGAACCGGGTGCCCGGCATGGCGGATATCCTGCAGATGATTGAGGGAGCGGAAGAGAGCTGGAAGGAAAGGGCACAGGATAGCCTGGGCTATTATCAGGCCATGCTCAGCATCTGGATGAATGAATATGCCGGGGCTACCATGGGCAAGGCGGATGACGTACTCTATAGCGAACTTTCCTGCACCATTCCGGCTGCTGCCGTGAAAGAGCAGGTGAAAACCATGCTGCACGCCTTCTATACCGATCAGCAGACACTGCAGCTGCTGATGGAAGTGATGAAGGGCACCGGTGCTGAAATCTATCTGAACCCGGCCATGGAAAGCGTATTTTGCATGCTGGTGGATGAAGTGCAGCTGACGGGGGATCTGACGGTGGTGCGCCGATTTGACAGCCAGGGTGCACTGCTGCTGGACAAATTTTCTTTGCCCCTGAACCCCATGGAACTGCCCTTTTTCCCGGGGGTGAAATGGCAGCGCATCAGTTTGGAAATGACAGGGAGGGGCGACTTTTCCTTCACGCTGGAGGGAACCGCGGGTGAAAATGTACATTTTTCCCTGAACAAGCCGACGGAAGGGATGGTATCCGGCCGGCTGGTATTGGATTTGCCTGGAGAAGACGGGGGATTGCAGCATACAGGATATACCTATGAAGGCACCTGGCAGGCCATGGAGGAAACCTATACCCTGCAGACGGACCTGTGTGAAAGGCTGATGCAGGGCACCCTGACCCTGACGCCGGATGAAAAGACGGAAGCCCCCCGGCAGCAAATGACCCTGGACGTGCGCTTTACCACGTCCAGCGGCAAACGCGACCCTTCCTTTGTGGAAGCCAATCTGGTATGGGCAGACCTGGAAGGGGATGCGACGATCGCTGTGGTGCTGACGGCCAAGACGGCCAAGCCTTTTGATGTTCAGAACCTGGACGCAATCGAAAACAAAGTGCCTTTCCAGGCCCTGACAGAAGACGAACAGACCGCTGTTTTGCAGCAGATCATGTTTATGGCTTTGGATCAGGCCGCTCTACTGCCGGAATGAATGTGTAAAAATCGGACAAATTCCGTTCTTGTATTTACCTGGTGAAAATGATATAATACAGGCAAATGAGGAAATATGAAGGAGGATTCCATATGAAAAAGTTTATTGCTCTTTTGATGGCTGTTCTGCTGCTGATGGGCACCGCTTCCGCCATGACGCAGGATATGAATCCGCCCATGCAGGTGGACGTATCCCTGACGGTGGATAAAGACGGCATGAAGCAGCTGCTGACCATGAGCGGTGCTTTTGATTCCAGTGATGCTCCCAGCCCCGAAATGATGGATGCGGTGCTTGATCTGATCAGCCTGTTTTCCATAACGGCCCGGTCGGATGGGGAAAACACCCAGATGTCCATGAATCTGAACCAGAAGCCCATTCTTTCTGCTCAGATGGATATGACGGCTGACGGCGGTTTTGCCATGACCACGGATATCCTGCCCAGCTTTGCCCTGGTGTTGGATGCCAGAACCATGCGCATGATCAACAGCCAGATGGCCAGCATGGTGACCGGTACCCCGGAACAGATGCAGAAGGCCGGCGAGAATTTCATGCTGGGCCTGGAACAGCTGTTGGAAAAGGAATATGCTGCCATGAACGCCGCCGTTGTCCGCAGCGGCAGCACTTCCTATACCTATGAAGGCGTGAATTTCAACTTTGTGGAAGTGAAGAACGTGGCTCCCGCCGATGCCATGGAAGCTTTCCGGAAGGTGTGCATTGAAGGCGTTGACCTGCTGCTTACCTTTGCCGATGAAGCCGGGATCGCACTTCCCGATGCCCAAACCCTGGTGCAGTTCCGCGACGAAGCGGCTAATGCCAATGTGTATGAAGATTCCTACGGCGAAGCTACCATCCAAATCACTGAATATAAGATTCAGGAAGGCGATGGTTTCAAAGCAGATTACAGCTACACCGTGTTTGAAATCGGCGATGGGTACGAAATGGTTTATGTTTCCGTTGCTCAGCTGGGGAAGAATGTGGACGTGATGCTGTGCTACGGCGGCCGCAGCTCTTACAACAACCCGCTGGCCATCATGATGGCGGCCAACAGCGGTGCTCCGGATGCCTGTGTGATCGATATGAGCTTCAAGCCCGGCGCCACTGCGGAAGAGATGATGGCTTCCGTGGGCGTCATGATGGAAGGCAACAAAATGAACGTTGTTGCCAATACCCAGCCGGACGGCATGGGTGGCATCAATATGAAGCTTGAATACTATCTCATGAACATCAAGGCCCCTGTGATCACCCTGAATTACCATCTGGCTCCCTTTACCGGCGATATTCCCGCTGTGGACATTTCCGGCCGCCAGCAGGTGAATTTGATGGATATGGCCAGCGGCTATGTGGATTCCGATCTTCAGGATGCCCTGATGATGGATATGCAAAACAGCCTCAGTTCTCTGCTGATCAAGGCGATTACGGCGGCTCCCGAACAGATTGAAGTGCTGATCAACGAAGCCACCAAAATGATGAACCAGAGTAACTATTGATGATTCATAAGCTGCGTACCGGGCAACCGGTCGTACAAGAGCACCGGCCTTCGGGTCGGTGCTCTTTTGTTTCAGATGTCGTATATTCCGGCTGAAAACAGCATATATACAGACGGAGCGGCTTGTGAAATTATGGAGAAAATGGTATACTGTAATGGTACCGGAGGTGAAATGAAATGAAAAAAATGATGATTATTTTGTTGCTTTTATGCATGATTATGACCAGTGTGCCCGTGGGGGCGGAGGAATATGCCGGGATTGGCTGGGAAGTGTCCGGCCGGATGGACCGGAACCATTTTTCCTATCTTTTGCAATCCCTGTGGATGAACACAGGGGAAACGGGCAGCGATGAAATGCTGGACACAGCCGATGCCCTGCTGGCTTTTGTGAACAAGTTATCTTTCCGGGGAGAAGCCGGGGAAAATGCACTGCAGGCTCAGCTTTGCCTGGGCGGCCAGCCTGTTGTTGAAGCGGCAGCAGGGCAGGCGGCGGATGGCAGCGTGGTCTTTGGCACCAGTCTTCTGCCCGGCTATGTGCTGACCCTTCCGGCAGAGAAAATGCAGCAGATTGCCCAAAAGATGAACGGGATGCTCCTGCCCAAAACGCAGAAAGAACAGCAGGCTGCCACGATGCAGTTTTTGCTGGGGATGAATGCCCTGTGTGACGAAATTGGTGCGGATTTTGCTGCAAAAAAGGTTTCCGAAAGGGATGAAACGGTAACGGTGGACGTGCAGGGGGAAGCGTACCTGTTCGGCCGTGTTACCGAATACCAGCTGACGGGCAGGGATGTGTTCCTGGGAATGAAGAAGCTGATGAACGGCGCCCTGCCCCTGCTGAAGGATTATCTGGTGGGAATGGGCGTGCCGGAGGATCAGGTTTCCATTCGCCTCAGCCAGGATGAACTGGCGGAAGATGATCCCTTTGCCCGGGCGCAGATTCGGCTGAAGTGCTATTCCAAACGGTGGTCCCTCAGCAGCGTACGCCCAGCAGAACTGTGGACGGCGGAGGTGACGGTGGATGAAAAAACCATCCATGTGGAATGCTTGCTGCAAACGCCCGGTGGGATGGACGATCAGGCGCTGTATCTGCGGGCATATCAGGTGATGGATGGGGAAGAGATTACCTTGCTTTCGCTGAATACCGAAACGGGCCGGACGGAAGAAGAAACCTATTTTGTGGCGACAATCAATGCAACGGGCACGGTGTTTGTGCTGGATGTGCGGCAATATGAACGGCTGGACGGCGGTCAGGATGTGGAAGTGCGGCTGTACCTGAACGATCCCGATACGCCCCTGGGCCAGCTTTCTTTCTCCTGGTGGCCGCTGGCAGAAGCGCCTGCCGGGCTGGAAACGGAAGGGAAGCAACCGCTGGATGTGCTGGCACCCCTGGATGAAGATACCGCCGGCAAACTGGAAGCCGGGCTGCAGAACGGCCTGGGCAATGTCCTGATGCGGGTAATTGTGGCCGCGCCGGAAGAAGCGGAAGTGCTGATGAACCTGCTGGTAAAGTAACAGGATTGTAATCTTTGTAAATTTTCAGGAATATGCGGTTTTTGTATTGCATACAGTGGCGATCCTGGCGTAAGATAAAGAAAAACGAAAGGAAAAAGCTGTTATGAAGAAGTTTATTGTATGGATGCTTGTTCTGGCTATGATGATGAGCTGCACGGCTGCTTTTGCGGATGAAAATCAGGCCGTGGAATTTGAACTGACGCTGCATATCAATGCCGATGCTGTCACACAGATGTATGCATCTGAGGCGAAAGATTCGGAAGACGATGCATTTGAGGCGGCTGTTTTGAAAGCCCAGATGGAAAGAGAACGGGCAGCTGCAGCGCTGCTGAACCTCTTTTCCGTGCACGGCCTTGTCGGCGGGCAGGATATCAATCTGTCCATCAACGTGAAGGACAGGCCCATCATCACCCTGAATGAAAGCTTTGATGCCCAGAGGCAGTTGCTGATGGCAACCAATCTGATTCCCAGCTTTGTTTTCACCATGTCTCCGGAAAATATGGCTCAGAGCGATGCGGCGGATGCGGCCGTTGTTGCCGCCCTGAAGGAAATAGCGCTGCCGGTTTTGCAGATCGTTATGGAAAGCGGCGAAGCGATGGGCCGGTACATTGTTGCGGAGGAAGAGGGGACGTTTGTGCTGGACGGCGTTTCTTATGACCGCCACACGACCTTCGAAATGACCGGCGAAGAATACTGGGCTATTTTGCAAAATGCCCAGCAGCAGTTGATTCCCCTGCTGGAAAAGCTGATCGTAACTTATGGCATGGAAGAAGATGCCAAGGCTATGGAAGACGCCGTGGCGGATGTGCAGGAGCAGCCCGTTCCGGATGTGCTGAAGGATGCGGTGCTGACGGTGGATGTGTATAATTGCAGCGGAGAGCTGCTGAAGATGCATGAAGAATTGCATGTGAAAAATCCCACGAAAAACTTCTGCGGCATGGTGTCCGTTCGTGAAGACCGGGTGGTATTTGGCGCCATTTCCGGCCCGGCTGTGTATGCGGATCAGGCGGCCCTGGAACAGGCGGCTGCTGATAAGGCGGAAGATGTGGTGAAGCTGGATGGCATTTTGCAGCTGGATATGGAAAAGGAAACGGTTAGCCTGACGGCGGAAGTGCTTTCGGATGAGGGATACGAACGCCACGAACTGCAGGGCAGCGTGAAGGACGGGAAAGCGGAAATTGCTTACCGGCTGTTCATGGATCAGGACAGTGCCTGCATTCTGGAAGTGGCGCTCAATGCCTGGGAATCGAATGAAAAAGCGGTAACGGTGGAAACCGAAGGTAAGAAAATTATTACATACGATCAGATTATGGCAGCCTCGGAAGATACGGAAAGTGAAGAAGCAGATGCATTTTATTCTTTGGCTGTGGAATTGATCACGGATGTTGAAAAGGCAAGCAATGGCATGGCAATTCAGCTGATTCTGGCAGCGCCGGATGAAATGCAGGCACTTTTGGATGCAGAAGCCAATTGGACCAATGTGTTTATCTACGGCGTACCGGATACGGATACACCCATGGATCTGCAGGAAGATGGCATTTCCTTCTGAAGCAAAAAGAGCGCGGTTTACACTGCGCTCTTTTATTTTTTTGAAAAATGTGCTACAATAGCGGTATAGCGGAAACCAAAGGAAGAATAAAATAGAGGTAGAACGTGCCGGGAAAGGACGGATGGGAGAATGGATATGTTTTCGCTGCCCCAGGCACAGCCTTTTGAAATGGAAGGCGGAGAACATGGGGTGCTTTTGATCCATGGGTTTACGGGCAGCCCATCCCACATGCGGCTGATTGGCGAAGGGCTGCATCGGGCTGGGTTTTCTGTGAAGGGAATTCTGCTGCCGGGGCATGGCACAAAACCGGAGGATATGAAAAAAGTATCCTGGCAGGACTGGCTGCTGGCCGTCCGGCTGGCGGCCAAGGAAATGCGGCAGAAGTATAAATACTTCAGCGTGGCCGGGCTATCCATGGGGGGCGTGCTTTCGCTGATATTGGCCCAGGAAATGGACGTGAATGCCTGCGTGCCCATTGCGGCACCCATCCGGATTTTCACGCCTTTCCGCCGGTTGGCGCTTTTGATGTCGCCCTTTGTGCCCATGATCGGCTGGGGGCCGGAAAAGGAGGAAGAACCGGATCCTGCCACCTATCACATCGGTTACCGGCGTTATCCTACCAAATCCGTTCATGACCTGAGCGTATTGATGGATAAAGCAGAAAAGGACCTTTCTCTGATCCATTGCCCGGTGCTAAGCATCCAGTCCAAAATGGATAAAACCGTGCGGCCCGAAAGCCCGAAGATGATTCTGGATGGGGTAAGCAGCAAGGAAAAGGGCATGCTGTGGCTGGAAACGTCGCCCCATGTGTGTACCATCACAGACGAAAAAGAGAAAGTGATCGAAGCCATGACGGTATTTTTGCGAAAAGCGGAAAATGCCGATTGACAAGCAATTTCTACGTTTGCTACAATACAAATGAACCATTCTCTGAAAACGGAGGGACGAACCATGAAGATTCTGCTTGCCGGCGGTGCCGGATATATCGGTTCCCATACGGCCCTTTGCCTGCTGGAAAAGGGATACGATGTGGTGGTGATGGATAACTTGCTGAATGCCAGCCCGGAAGCGCTGCGCCGGGTGGAAAAAATGACGGGCAAACAGGTGGCGCTGGAAGTGGGGGACTGCTGCGATATCGCCCGGACCCGGGAAGTATTTGCCGCCCACAAGCCGGATGCCGTGATCCACTTTGCCGGCCTGAAAGCAGTAGGCGAATCGGTGGCCAAGCCCTTGTATTATTACCAGAACAACCTGATTGCCACCATGACGCTGTGCCAGGTGATGAAGGAATACGACTGCAATATTCTGGTGTTCTCTTCCTCTGCCACGGTATACGGCCTGGCTACGGAAATGCCCCTGCGGGAAACCGTTCCCACCGGCGGCACCAACCCCTATGCCTGGACGAAGATTATGAGCGAACAGATTCTGCAGGACGTGGCTAAGACGGACGACAGCCGTTCCTTCGTGCTGCTGCGTTATTTCAATCCCATCGGCGCCCACGAAAGCGGTCATATCGGCGAAGACCCCACCGGTATTCCCAATAACCTGATGCCCTATATCTGCCAGGTGGCCAGCGGCAAGCTGGATTACCTGCGGGTGTTCGGCGATGATTATCCCACCCGGGATGGTACCGGCGAACGGGATTATCTGCACGTGATGGACCTGGCGGAAGGCCATGTGGCGGCCATTGAATATGCAAAGGATCATAAGGGCGCCGAAGCCTTCAACCTGGGTACGGGCACAGCCTACAGCGTGATGGATATTGTGAAGAATTTTGAAAAGGCCAATGATCTGACCATTCCTTATCAGGTAACACCCCGCCGGCCTGGCGATATTGCCGTGTGCTATGCGGATCCTTCCAAGGCCAGAGAACTGCTGGGCTGGGAAGCCAAACGGGATCTTTACACCATGTGCCGGGATGCGTGGAACTGGCAGAAACAGAACCCCCGGGGATACGAAAAATAAAAGAATATATGAAGAATGCCCTGCATGACAAGCATCATGCAGGGCGTTCTTTATGCTGTTATTTACCAGGGATTGCTGTTGAGGATATATTTTTCGTAATAGGCCGGGCTTTCTTCAATGGGCTTGAGGGCGTAATCGTGGATGTAGCCCAGTTTGTTATCCTTGGTGATCACATAGCAGTAATTGAACCGGCCGTGATTGCCGCCATAATACTTGATCACCTTCACCACTTCCCCCTTTTCATAGCGGCCCAGGTTCCGGCCGTTGATATCGCTGGCCTTGGAATAGAGGTAGCAGTAATTCCAGGGTTCTTCCTCAGGATCCACGCAGTATTCCGGAGCCAGGCAATAGTCATATTCCTTGCGGCCGTAGAGGAAGGGGTTTTCCGGATCGTATTCCGGACCGGGAAGCGGCGTGACAGGGGGCAGGATGGGCGCATAAGTGGGACGGGGTGTTGGCACCGGTGTGGGTCTGGGGGTGGGCACAGCCGTGGGCGGTGCCACATAGACCTTCTGCACATAATCGAAATTCACATAGTAGTGATTGCCGGCAGTTGCAAAAAGCGGCACACCGGCTGTGCTGACCAATTCGTAATCACTGTGGCTCCAGTAGGGGTAGATGGTCTGGTAACCGGTCTGGCAAGCCACATCCACCTGATAGAGTATCTGGCCGGTGCCCCACAGGCGATGGGTGAGGGTGATGGTGGCATACTGGGGCACAGGGGTAGGCACGGGGGTGGGTTTGGGCGTAGGCTTAGGGGTGGCAGTGGGCGCAGGGCGCTGATTGACCGTGAAATGATTGGAACAGATGGTGGTATAGTTATCACCAGCGTTCCCGTCCCATAAGGTCTCCAGGCAGATTTTATAGCTGCCGGCCGGCAGATAGACCGTGCCTCCGTTGGAGAAGGAAACGGAGCGCTGATCATTGTAATCCTGGGTGGCCAGGATGCGGTACAGGCTGTAACGTGTGCCGGTGTAGTAGCTGTAAGAGGATTTGTACACCACCACACGCACTCTGTCAAAGCGGCCCACATCCGGGGTATAATAGGATACCCATTCCCTGCTGCCGGAGGGAGACAAACTGACGCTGGCGTACCAGGGAATATAGCCCTCCACATAGGAATTGCCGTCCATGGGGGTAACAAGCAGGTTCTGGGTGCGGATTTCGCTGGCGTCATCCGCAAAGCCGTCGGCCTGGGCAGAGAGGCACAGGCTGCACAACAAAAGGGTGAGCAGGGCCAACAGGAACAGGCGATTTTTCATGGCAATTCCTCCTTGGGATGGAAGTGTTTTCATATAAATTACGTAACAGGCCTGTATTTCCCTGCAATGCCGGGCGAATAAATTTTACATTTTTTATTTTATTCTGCTAAATAATACAAAATTGCCCCGTCGGTGTTGCGTTTGTCGGGTGTTTATCCGGATTTGTCAGAAACCGCCATTCTTTCCCATTATGAAATGGCAGCTTTTTCGCATGCTAAAAGGGAAAGAAACGAGGTGGTTTGAATGGGATGGGTTTTATTATTGATCCAGTTGACGGTGACGGTGATTACCGGTGTGTTTTTTTATACGCAGCTGCGTTCTCATCAAAAGAACCAGACGCCCCGGCACCGGCAGGATGGCCGGGAAATGGAAAAGCTGCGTAATATGCAGGCAATCCGGCTGACGGAGCCGCTCAGTGAGCATGTGCGCCCCAAACGTTTTGAGGATATCATCGGGCAGGAAGACGGCATCCGTTCTCTGATGGCCATCCTGTGCGGTAAAAACCCCCAGCATGTGATCATTTACGGACCGCCCGGCGTGGGCAAAACCTGTGCCGCCCGGCTGGTGCTGGAGGCAGCCAAGCACAGCGAAGGCACACCCTTTAAGAAGGATGCGCCGTTTATCGAAGTGGATGCTACTTGCGTGCGTTTTGATGAACGCTCCATTGCCGATCCATTGCTTGGCAGTGTGCATGATCCCATTTATCAGGGAGCCGGGCAGATGGGGGTGCAGGGCATTCCCCAGCCCAAGATGGGGGCTGTGAGCCGGGCTCACGGCGGCGTATTGTTTCTGGACGAAATCGGCGAAATGCATCCCATTCAATTGAACAAGCTGCTGAAAGTGTTGGAGGACCGGAAGGTGCATTTTGAATCGGCCTATTATAACCGGGATGACCGGAACATTCCCAATCATATTCATGAGATATTTCAAAAGGGCATGCCGGCTGATTTTCGGCTGGTGGGGGCCACCACCAAAAGCCCGGATGAAATTTCGCCTGCGCTGCGATCCCGGTGCATGGAAGTTTTTTTTCGGCCGCTGGAGAAGGACGAAGTGGGGCAGATTGGCTTTGAGGCAGCCGACCGCGCCGGCTTTGCCATGGACAAGGAAACGGCGAAATATTTGGGCACATATGCCCATTGCGGCCGGGATGCCATCAATATGGTGCAAATGGCAGGCGGCCTGGCCCAGATGGAGAAACGGAAGGATATTCAACGAAAAGATATGGAATGGGTGGTGGAATCCGGCCGCTATACGCCCCGGATGGAAAACGAAGCCAATGTGGAAAATCGCATCGGCGCGGTGCATGGGCTGGCGGTACAGGGGGCTATGCAGGGTGTTGTGATGGAAATTGAAGCGGTACGGCATCCGGGCAGCGGCAAAGTGCATATTACTGGCATTGTGGAGGAAGAAGAACTGGGCGGCACAGGGCATATCCTGCGGCGCAAATCCAATGCCCACGCTTCCGGCCGGAATGTGGAAACGTTGCTGAAGCAGATGGGATATCTTTCCGATCATGAAGATGTTCACATCAATTTTCCGGGCGGTATGCCGGTGGATGGGCCTTCGGCCGGGGTGGCCATGCTGGCAGCGGCAGCCAGTTGTCTTACAGGCATTCCGGTGGATGGCTGTGCAGCGGTAACCGGGGAAATCAGCGTACAGGGGCTGGTGATGCCGGTGGGCGGCGTGCCCGGCAAAGTGGAAGCGGCCAGACGGGCCGGATTGCAGCGGGTGTTTATTCCCCGGGCCAACTATATGGAGCGTTTTGATCATGCCGGGATCGAAGTGATTCCTGTGGATCATGTGCAGCAGGCGCTGGGACGGCTGCTGTTGGAAGCCCGGCCGGAAGAAGAGGCAGGACAGGCATTGACGGCTCCGCTGCCCCTGACGGCACAGGGGATCCGCTGAAGGGGAACGGCTTGCTTTTTGCCGGATGATGGGGTAT
>JAFSGG010000089.1 GCA_017434775.1 Clostridia bacterium | reverse complement strand
TCATCTCTTCGTCGCTCATGGTGTCATTGGTGGTGAGGCCGCAGTTGGGCTTCAGGGTGTAGTGGAGACCCCAGGTGGGGAGGAAGAAGCACAGGGTGGTGTCGGTCTTCATGCCCAGGAACCAGGCTTCGCCCCAAGCAGCGCCCTTGTTGGACAGGTTGTCTTCTTCGAGTTCAACAGCCAGGTCGAGGTAGTCATACAGAACGGGGTCGATGACCAGCTTGCCATCAACAACCCAGCCCTGTTCGCGGCCGAAGTTGAAAGCGTTCCAGATGTCGCCAGCGCCGACAACCATCTTTACCTGGCCTTCAGACTTTTCAACCAGTTCAGCGGCGGTATCCATGAACAGATCCCAGTCAGCAACCTTGGCCTGGAATTCTTCGGGGGTGGTAACGCCCAGATACTTTTCGGCCAGGGAAGCACGATACATCAGAGCACCGGGGGTAGCCTGCCAGGACAGACCCTTCAGTTCGCCGGTGGCAGTGTTGGTGCCGATCTGCTTCATCACGGGGATAGCAGCAGCAACATCTTCTTCGGTGATGCCCACGTCAGCCAGGTTGGCGGTGACGGAGGAGTTCACGTACTTCTTCACGAAAGCAGCTTCCAGGGTGAAGATGTCGGGAGCGTCTTCGGAATCAGCGGCAGCAGCCATGATGTTGTCCACCTTGGAGGTGTATTCGCCACCATCGGTGGGATAGATGGAGTAGGTGATCTTTACATTGGGATGAGTGGGGGCATAATACTTGTTGATCATGCCTTCCAGTTCGTTGGTGAAGGACCACACGTTCAGGGTGATGGTTTCTTCAGCGGCGGCAAAGCTCATGCAGCCAACCAGGAGCATGAGAGCCAGGACCAAAGACAGGGCCTTTTTCATTGGGGTTTCCTCCTTTTAATATTTGCGGTTATACCGCTATTTTCTTTAAACAGCGCCGCAGCGCCGCTTAGAGACATGTGGAAAATGGTATCAAATGATACAAAATACGCATGAATTTTCGTTGACATTGTGTAGTATACAACAATCTTGCCAAGAGTGCAAGTATTTTTTTGTATTTTAATCGCATTTAACCAAAAAGATATATTTGCCGAAAATTGTCACATTTTTCTCGGATTTGTCCATCTGTTATTATTTAGCGCTTTCCGCTTCCTTGCTAAAGAGAATCTGGCTTTCACAAACCGTCATGCGCACCCGATCCCCCAGATGGATGTCTCCGGCGATCAATTTTTCACTCAGGGCGTCTTCCACCGTCCGCTGGATCATGCGCCGCAGGGGCCTGGCGCCGTAGTTTTCGTCATAGCCGTCCTGTGCCAGATGGGCAATCACATCCGCATCGTAGGTCAGGTACATTTCCCTTTCCTTCAGCCGGGATGCCACCTGCCCCAGCATCAGTGCACAAATCTTTTCGATTTCCTGCCGGTTCAGCTTATGGAATACGATGGTTTCATCCACGCGGTTGAGAAATTCCGGCCGGAATACATGCTTGATATCACTAAGGATGGTTTCCTTCATGCGTTCGTAATCCTGGCCGCTCCCCTGCCCTGCCCCGAAGCCCATGCCGCCCTTCCGGGCCGTCTGAGCCCCGGCATTCGAGGTCATTACAATGATACAATTCCGGAAAGAAACCGTGCGCCCCACATTATCCGTCAGCCGCCCGTCCTCCAGAATTTGCAACAGCATATTAAACACGTCCGGGTGGGCCTTTTCTATTTCGTCAAAGAGCACCACGGAATAGGGTTTGCGCCGCACTTTTTCCGTCAGCTGGCCGCCTTCTTCAAAACCCACATAGCCGGGCGGGGATCCCACCATCCGGGATACGGTATGTTTTTCCATATATTCGCTCATATCCAGCCGGATCAGGGCGTTTTCATCCCCGAACATGGCTTCCCCCAGCGCCCGGCACAGTTCCGTTTTGCCAACACCGGTAGGTCCCAGGAATATGAAGCTGCCCACCGGCCGTTTGGGATCTTTGAGCCCCGCCCTGGCCCGGCGGATGGCCCGGCTGACGGCACTCATCGCTTCTTCCTGGCCGATCACCCGCTCATGCAGGATGTTTTCCAGGTTCAAAAGGCGTTTGGATTCCTCTTCCGTCATCTTCCGCACAGGGATGCCCGTCCATCCGGCCACCACCTGGGCAATATCTTCTTCCTCCACCACATCCCGGGCGGTGGATTTGCGTCGGTCCCATGCAGCACGCTTTTCTTCCAATTCATTGCGCAGGGTGTTTTCCTGATCCCGGAGGCTGGCTGCCTTTTCATAATCCTGCATATCAATGGCTTCGGATTTTTCCAGCAGCACCCTTTCCAGCGCCTGTTCCGCTTCCTTCAGGTCTTCCGGCGCGGTGAACGCCTGAATCCGCACCCGGGAAGCCGCTTCGTCCATCAAGTCGATGGCTTTATCCGGCTGAAAACGGTCGCTGATGTACCGGCCGGAAAGCTTTACCGCCGCTTCCAGCGCTTCATCGGTAATGCGCACCTTATGATGGGCTTCATACCGATCCCGCAGTCCTTTCATGATGGCCAGGGTTTCTTCATCGGAGGGTTCATTCACCGTGACCGGCTGGAATCTTCTGGCCAATGCCGCATCTTTTTCAATGTGCTTACGGTATTCATCCAATGTGGTGGCGCCGATGCACTGCAGTTCACCGCGCGCCAGCGCAGGCTTGAGGATATTGGCCGCATCCATGCTGCCTTCCACTTTCCCGGCGCCCACAATGTTTTGCAGTTCGTCAATGAACAGCACCACATCGCCGCGTTTTCGCACTTCATCCAGGGTGTTTTTCAGCCGCTCTTCAAATTCGCCCCGGTACTTGCTGCCAGCTACCATGGCGCCCATATCTAATGAAATAATTTTTTTGTCCGCCAGATTTTCCGGCACGTTACCCTGCACGATTTTCTGGGCCAGGCCTTCCGCCACGGCTGATTTGCCCACCCCGGGTTCCCCGATGAGAACGGGATTATTCTTGGTTCTTCTGGACAGAATCTGGATGATCCGTTCGATCTCCGTCTGCCTTCCGATCACCGGATCCAGTTCCCCTTTCCGGGCCGCTTCCGTCAAATCCCGGCCAAATTTTTTCAGGCAGGAATCTCCGTCCTTACCGGCGGCATTCGCTGCGGCGTTGGGTTCCTTCACCATGCCTTCCAGCACGGATTTTTTCACTTTTTCCACATCCGTGCCCATACCGGTCAGCACGCGCATGGCTACGCTGTCTTCGTCCATCAGCAGCGCCAGCCAGAAATGAGAAGCTGTCACATAGGGCATCCCCAACCGCTGCGCTTCCCGGATGCTGGTTTCCAGCAGTTTTTTCACACTGGGGGTCAATTCCAGCCGATTGGCCGGCTTTTCACCGGTACCGCAGATCTGTTTGACGGCTTCCGTCACCGTTTCTGCAATCACCTGATCCGGCAAGGCCGGGGCATCGCTGCGTGCCTGCCGCAAAAGGCCGATCAGAACATGCTCACTGCCCACATACCGGTGCCCCATTTCCACAGCCGCCCGCTGGGCGGAAGCAATCACCAGCTGGGCCCTTTCGTTAAAACGCCCGAAAATTGTCATAAAACATCCTCCAGTTCAAATAAAACATACCACATTCTGTTGTTGTTTCTTCCTATATTATATTACCCTGTATACCATATATGCATACCAGGTTTATCCGGCCAATTCCATAATCCGCAGGAGCATGGCGCGCAATACCTTGGCCCGCATGGCATCCTTCACCTGCTCCGGTACCGGAACGGAAAACGCTGCCGGGGAAACCGCCGCTGCCATCAGCTGGGCCTGTTCCTGCGATACCACACCGCTTTCCGCCAGCTGACGGCACAAAACGGAGGCCGATGCGCTGTCGATACTGCTGCCAATGCGTTCGTTCAGCAAGTAAGCCAATTGTTCCCTGGCATCCCGCTTTACCTGCACAATGCGGATATAACCGCCGCCCCCACGCTGGCTTGACGTCACATAGCCATGATCGGGGGTAAAGCGAGTAGCCAGCACATAATTGATCTGGCTGGGCGCACAATGAAAATACTCCGCCAGTTCGTTGCGCTTGATTTCTACTTCCGTCTGTTCTTCCTGCATCATGGCTTTAATAAAAGTTTCAATGGTATCGCTGAGCCGCATGATATCATCCTCGTTTCCTGTCTTTCTTTGACCTAAAGAAAGTATACCATATTTGTCCCCTTCCTGCAACAGAAATTTCAGGCATTTTCGTCTGCTTGTTTCTGTTCGGCTGCACGATTGTTTTTCTGCTGATTTCGCCAAAAAATTCTGCAAAATATATTGACAAGATGCGCATAGTATGGTTTAATGTTTCTTGCTTTGATGTTTAGTGAAACTAAACTTCCGGTTTCCATCCGGCGTTTAGTAAAACTAAACTTTTTTCAGGGAAAGGAGCGGTACCATGAACATTGGTGAAAAGCTGCGGCAATTGCGCCTGCAACGGAATCTGACCCAGGAAGAAATGGCAGACCGGTGCGAGCTGAGCAAGGGGTTCATCTCCCAGGTGGAAAGAGACCTGGCTTCCCCCTCCATTGCAACGCTGACGGATATGCTGGAATGCCTGGGAAGCAATCTGAAAGAATTCTTCTCCGAGTCCGGCAATGAAAAAACCGTCTTTTCCCAGGATGATATGTTCATCAAGGAAGATGGGGAACTGCTGCGCGGCAGCATCACCTGGCTGGTGCCCAGCGCCCAGAAAAACGATATGGAACCCATCTTGGTGGAACTTGGCGAACAGGGTCAGACCCAGGATATGCCGCCCCATGAAGGGGAAGAGTTCGGCTATATCCTCTCGGGTACAGTGACGCTGGAAGTAGGCACAAAACGCTTCAAAGTGCACACCGGCGAAAGCTTCTGCCTGCACCCCAACGCCCCCCATCGTATCGTCAACAGCGGCAAACGCACTGCCCGGTTCCTGTGGGTTTCCACCCCGCCCAATTTCTGATGTTTCGGAGGAATGCACCATGGAAGAACAACGCCTGATTACCCTGGAAAATATCAGTAAAGCTTACGACGGGGTCACCGTCCTTTCCAATATCAATCTCTACATCCGCAAAAAGGAATTTGTAACCCTGCTGGGCCCCTCCGGCTGCGGTAAAACCACCACGCTCCGCATCATCGGCGGTTTTGAAACGGCCGATTCCGGCCGGGTGATGTTTGACGGCGCGGATATTTCCGCCCTGCCCCCCTACAAGCGCCGGGTAAACACTGTATTCCAGAAATACGCCCTGTTCCCCCATCTGAATGTGAAAGATAATATTGCCTTCGGCCTGAAGCTGAAAAAAACGCCCAAGGACGAAATAGAACGCAAAGTGGATAAAATGCTGGATCTGGTAAACCTTTCCGGCTACGGCAAGCGCAGCGTGGACAGCCTCTCCGGCGGCCAGCAGCAGCGCATCACCATCGCC
>JAFSGG010000016.1 GCA_017434775.1 Clostridia bacterium | reverse complement strand
TGCATGTTGCTCCATCGGGAAAACCGTGTGGAAGTGTATGAACCTGTGTCCGAGGGATGGGTCAAGGGGCGATGCCCCTTGTGGGGTGTGGGGTGAAACCCCACAAAGGTTCCCTTTGTTCCTTTATCATACTGTTCTTAAATGTTAAATTATGGTAAAAAAATGTTTTTCTTTTCATATTCCCATAAAAGTAGTATAATAATTTCGTATGTACCTCAAAACACGCTTTATTCAGCGCAAAATGGAGGAAGAAGATGCAAATTATTATTGTTGGTGCCGGGAAGATGGGCATTACGCTGGCAGAAAATCTGATCAATGAAGGCCATAATGTTACGGTTGTTGATAATAATGAAAATATTGTGGAGCGCGGCGAAAACACGCTGGATGCGCTGTTCATTCACGGCAACGGGGTTCGGGTGGACGTGCTGAAGGAAGCCGGCGTAGAAAATGCGGATATTGTGATCGCGGCTGCAGCCGGGGATGAAATCAATATGCTGGTATGCCTGACGGCGAAAAAGCTGGGGGCCCAGTATGCCATTGCCAGGATCCGGGATCCTGAATATCTGGACAGCCTGAGCTTTTTGCAGAAGGAAATGTTCATGGATTATGTGATCAATCCGGAACGTTCCACAGCCCGTGAAATCAGCCGGATGCTGCGTTTCCCCTTTGTGAATGGTGTGGAAACCTTTGCCCGGGGCCGGGTAGAGCTGGTGGACTTCAAGGCCACGGAGGATGACGGCATCACGGGTATTCCCCTGCGGGAAATCTATAAAAATAAGAAGAATCTGCCCCAGGTGCTGTTTTGTGCTGTAGAACGGGATGGGGAAGCCATTATTCCCAAGGGTGATTTTGTGATCCGTGCCGGGGATAAAGTGCATGTAGCCGGGGATGTGAATACGGTTACCGCCTTTTTCCGGGCCATGGGCAAGGGCGGCAATGCCATTCATTCGGTGATGATTCTGGGCGGCAGCCGGATTGCCTATTATCTGACCCAGATGCTGGCCAATATGCATATGAAAGTTTCTCTGGTGGAAATCAATGCCGAAAAGGCCCGGCAGCTGTCCGAAAGCCTGCCGGATGCGGATATCATCCAGGGTGACGGCACGGATCAGGAACTGCTGGAAAGCGAAGGCCTGCCGGATGTGGATGCTTTCATTACCCTGTCCAACCGGGACGAAGAAAACCTGATGGCCGGGCTGTATGCGGTGCATCGGGGTGTGGATAAGGTCATTGTGAAATCCAGCCGGGAGAATTACTCCGCCCTGATGCGGAATATGGGCCTGGATTCCATTGTGAGTGCCCTGAGCGTGGCGGTGAACAATATTCTGCGCACAGTGCGCACCCGTTCCAGCCGTTCGTCTTCCGCTGTGGTGCGGATGTACAAACTGATCGGCGGCAAGGCGGAAGCGCTGGAATTCCTGGCGGATGGCAATGAGCCCTTCATTCATGTGCCGCTGAAGGAATTGAATATTGACCCGGATTGCCTGATTGCCGTTATTGTGCGCGGCAACAAGGTGATGGTGCCCTTTGGTAACGATACCATTGAAAATGGCGATACAGTGATCATCATTTCCAAGCGGACGGGCGTTCGTTCGCTGGATGAAGTGATCCATGCCTGATGTGTAAGAGGAAAGAACTGTGAATAAACGATTGATATTGCGGTTGATTGGCCGGCTGCTTTTGATGGAAGCGGCATTAATGGTGCCATCGCTGATTGTATCCCTGATCTATGGACAGGGAGATTGGCTGGCTTTTGTGGAAACCATGGGCATTACCGGTGTATGCGGTGCCTTGCTGGCCTTTCTGGTGAAGCCGGAGCGAAAGGATCTGAATCCCAAGGACGGGCTGGCTGTGGCCGGACTCAGCTGGATTATTCTTTCCTTCTTCGGCTGCCTGCCTTTCTGGCTCAGCGGAAAAATCCCCACCTTGACGGATGCATATTTTGAAACCGTCAGCGGTTTTACCACCACCGGCGCCAGCATTCTGACCAATATTGAAGGAATGCCCCGGGGGCTGCTCTTCTGGCGTTCCTTTACCCACTGGATCGGCGGTATGGGCGTGCTGGTGCTGACAGTAGCGCTGCTGCCCCGGCTCTCCGGCCGGACAGCTCAGCTCACCAAAGCCGAAAGCCCTGGTCCTGTCTTTTCCAAACTGCTGCCCCGCACCAGCGATACGGCAAAAATGCTGTATTTGCTGTACTTCCTTTTGTCCTTTACCCTGTTTGTGGCCTTGCTGATCGCCGGCATGAATGTGTATGATGCCCTGATTCATACCTTCTCTACAGCCGGCACCGGCGGTTTTTCCAGCTATAATAACAGCGTGGGTGCCTTTGGCAGCCCGGCCATTGAATGGATTATCGGTGTATTTATGATGCTTTTCGGCGTCAATTTTACGATGTATTTCTATCTGCTGCGGAAAGAAGTAAAGCCCGTTTTGAAAAACGAGGAACTGCGAGTATATCTTGGCATTGTGCTGACGGCCACCTTGTGCATCACCTTCACCGTGCTGCCCCAGTTTCCCAATTTCCATGACGCCATCCGTGCTTCCTTTTTCCAGACTGCGTCCATTATCAGCACCACCGGCTTTATAACGGCAGATTTTGATGTATGGCCCATCATCGCCAAGACCATCATCATCTGCCTGATGGTTATCGGCGGCTGTGCCGGGTCCACCGGCGGCGGTTTCAAGGTGAGCCGGGTGATCATGCTGGTGAAGGATGCCATCCGGGATATAAAGGTGGCTATCCATCCACGGAAAGTGGCTGTGGTGCGCATGGACGGAAAGCCCGTGCAGGAAAATGTGATCATCAGCGTGGGCGGCTTCCTTTTCTTGTATGTGATGTTGGAACTGTGCGGCGCACTGCTGCTTTCACTGGATCATATCGGGATGGGCGAAGCTTTCACGGCAGCGCTGACCTGCATTTCCAATGTGGGTCCCGGCATGGGCGCCGTGGGCCCCACCCAGAATTTTTCCCTGCTCTCCCCGTTTTCCAAATGGATTTGCTCGTTCCTTATGCTGGCCGGCCGTCTGGAATTCATCCCCATACTCAGCCTGTTTTCCATTGGCCTTTGGCGTAAAAAGGGGTAATGTGTCGAAAACATGCTCGTTCCCCCGGGCATGTTTTTTGTTTCACGTGAAACACCAGGGGCATTGCCCCTGGATCCGGTAGGCGAAGAAGTTCTGTTGATGGACAAACAATTTACGCCTGTTGCAGAAAAACGGAGCAGGGGCTTACGCAGCCCCTGTACCCCACGGCAGGGAGTTCCTCCCTGCACCCGGTAGGCGAAGTGGTACCGTGGGCGAACAGACGCTTTCCGCCCGAAAGAAAAAAGATGGCAGGAAAAGGAACCAACCAAGGAATCTGTTGGCAACAGATAGAACCGGAAAAAACAAACGCAACAAACCCCACGGGCGCACTGAAAACGTAAAAAAGGACGGCTGAGAAAATGCATTTTCTCGCCGTCTTTTTTCGTTTTCCCCGGATGCACATCA
>JAFSGG010000088.1 GCA_017434775.1 Clostridia bacterium | reverse complement strand
TGACCCAGGAGAGCAGATCGCAGGTGTAGCCGCAGGTGACTTCTTTATCGGTATCCACGGAAGGGGTCATGTATTCGGCATTGATGAGGGGAATGAGTTCCGAAACTTTCATGGGGGATAACCTCCTTTTTATTCACGTTTGGTCTGGGCCAGCTCTACCATCTGCTGGGCCATCACTTTCAGCTGTTCACGCAGCTTATGGATGCAGTCCATTTCACCGGCGTAGTTTCGCACAATATCTTCGGCAAAGGTGCGGCAGGTGGGGGAGCCGCAGGAACCGCAGTCGTACCCCGGCAGATCCTTTACGATCTCTTCAATCTGCTCCAGCTTTTTCATGGCCACGGCCATGTTATCGTCCAGTTTCATAACGCTGTTTGGGGTGATATCGGTATCAAAATAGAGGGGATACTTGGTCATCATGGAAGGGGGAACGCTTTCGATGGGGTGGGTTTTATCGGAAATATCCACCAGCTTGCGGATGGTGTTTTTGGCCACGTAATTGTTTTCGAAAGTGAGGGGACCGCCCACGCAGCCGCCGGAGCAGGCGTTGCCTTCAAAGAAAACCAGATCGTTCAGTTTCTCATTTTCAATTTCTTCCAGCACGCGGATCACGTTCTGGATGCCGTCCACCGCCAGGCTGTTTTCCGGGCACACGGCGGAGGATTCGCCGCTGGAGGCTGCCCAGCCAAGGCCGAAGCCGGTGGCCTGGGGCTTGGTGGGGGTAATGACGTTTTTATTGATGTAGGAGCGCAGGGCACCGTAAATTTCCACCATGGAAATGGCACCATCCACGGCGGATTTTTCCTGACCCAGCGGATTGCGGATGGCCGTCATCTTGGCGGGACAGGGGGTGATGAAGAAAACACCCACGTCTTCCGGCAGGCAATCGTGCTTTTTGCAGTATTCCTGCCGTGCAATCATGGCGGCCACTTCCATGGGCTGTCGCACGTCCACAATGTTGGGAATCAGATCCGGGAAGCGCACCTGAATCAGCCGCACCACCGCCGGGCAGGCAGAGGAAATCAGAGGCCTTGGCAGGCCGGGCTCCCGCAGTTTCTGATGGATGGCCCGGCTGACGATATCGGCGCCTCTTGCCACTTCAAACACTTCGTCAAACCCGATCAGCTTCAGTGCATCCAGAATGGGGCTGACGGACTTGAGATTGCGGAACTGGCCGTAAAGGGTGGGGGCCGGCAGGGCAATGGTATGGGGATAGCCGTGAATGGCGGCAATATCGTCCGTCACGGCGATTTTAGCGTGATAATCACAGATGCGGATGCATTCACCGCAGTCGATGCAACGTTCATCGATGATGTGGGCCCGGCCATTGCGTACACGGATGGCTTCCGTGGGGCAATGCTTGAGGCAGTTGGTGCAGCCTTTGCAGCGGGTTTTATCCAGCCGCACCGAATGGTAACGGATTACTTTATCCATGATACAGGCTCCTATACTTCAATCAGGCAAGGTTAAAGCGCATTTCAATGCGGGTCCCTTTGCCCACTTCGCTTTCGATGGAAAAACCGTCGGCATTCCGCTTCATATTGGGCAGGCCCATACCGGCGCCGAAGCCCAGGGAACGGGCTTCTTCATCCGCGGTGGAATAGCCTTCCCGCATGGCCATCTGGATATCGGGAATACCGGGGCCGATATCCTGAGAAATCAGGGTGACGCCGCCTTCGTCCACGTCCATGATCATTTCGCCGCCGTCGGAATGGATCACCAGGTTCAGTTCCACTTCATAACTGGCAACGGAAACCCGGCGCAGCACCTTGCTGTCCACGCCCAGCTGTTTCAGTTTCCGCTTGATATCCGCAGAGGCCTCCCCGGCGCAGGTGTAGTTATCTGCGGCTACCGGGTATACGGCATGGATCATGCTCATTGTGCATCCTCCTTGGGCCAGTCGATGGGCACGCCCCGCAGGCCGGCTTCATACAGCATGCCGCAGGCGGTGAAGGCGGTAACCTTGGTGGTCATGACCACCAGCCCCTGTTCTTCTGCCTGCTCCAGCATATCGTCCGTGGGCACTTTGCCCCGGGCAAATACGATGCATTTGAGATCCAGCATATCCGCTGTGCGCATCACATGAGGGTTGGTAAGGCCGGTGATCAGCACGGTTTTTTCGTTCACAAAGGCCAGTACGTCGCTCATCAGATCGGAGCAGCAGGCTGTCTTGGCCGGAAGGGTCAGCTTTTCTTCGCCGCATAATACTTCGGCATGCAATACATTCACAATATCCTGAATGGTCATATTCATCCCTGCCTGTGTATAGATTTTTCTACCACAAATAATGATACCTTTTTTCCTTCCTCCTGTCAATAAAAACAGGGGATAAAATCGTATTTCGTGCAGAGAAGGGGACGCATTACCGGGGATTGCCTGAGCCATGGGCAAAGGGGTAAAAGATTCGGAAGGGCTGTCCGTTCGGAGAAAAAGGGAAAGCGTCGGCAGCATAATCCGGGAGAAAGGAAAAACGGCGAAGGAGAAACCAGTTTTTCTCTCTCGCCGTATGTTTGTTTTCCTTATTTCCGGAGCTGTCCGTTTTGTCGCAGTGGTTCTTATAGCTTGCTGATCACCGTGGCAAAGAGGCCGTCGCTCTGGAAAATGGGGGCCAGGGTGCTTGCGGATACCAGTTCCTGCAGGGCATCAATGGGGACGATGGTGGAAATCAGCGGCAGCGACAGGAACAGCACATACAAAAGCACAGCGCCGCGCAAAAGACCCAGGGCACCGCCGGCCAGCCAGTCCAATTGCTTCAGCAGAGGCAGCTTGAACACGTGATTGATGATATTGACCAGCAAAGACAGGATCAGGTAAATCACAATGTAGCAAACAATGAAGCTCAGGATGCTCAGGGCAATGCTGACGATGGTGTTGGACACATAATCATTGACGGAGTAGATGCCCTTGTTTTGCAATGCACCGGAAAGAAGATTGTCTTTCAATGCATTTTCAATGATGGGGGGCAGGTTCACATGCTCCAGAAGGATCTGATCAATGCTTCCTTCGTTCAGCTGATCAACCGGCAGGTTTTTCAGATCATAGTTTTCCACCCGTGCGAATGAATCGGTATAGGTGGCCAGCGTGGAAGAAATGCTGGGATTATTGCTCAGGTTTCTGGCCAGGGCAGGGGAAAAGACCAGCGCCAGAATAAAGGCCAGCAGGCCGCAGCCCAGGCTCAGCAATGCATGCATGAAGCCTTTGTACACCCCATACGCTATGCTGATGAACAGGATGGCCAGAATGGCAATATCGATAATGTTCATTCAGGCAGCCTCCTTTACAGTGGATACATACAATGAACGGAAAAGCGGGCGGTTTTCTTGCATCAGTCGTCGCCCATTTTGAGAACGGCCATGAAGGCTTCGCCGGGCAGTTCCACCGTGCCGAACTGGCGCATGCGCTTCTTGCCTTCCTTCTGCTTTTCCAGCAGCTTCTTTTTGCGGGTAATATCGCCGCCGTAGCATTTGGCCAGCACGTCCTTGCGAACGGCCTTGACGGTTTCCCGGGCGATGATCTTGCCGCCGATGGCCGCCTGGATGGGAATTTCAAACTGCTGCCGCGGAATAACTTCCTTCAGCTTTTCGGCAATGGCGCGGCCGCGGCCGTAGGCTTTATCCCGATGGACGATCATGGTGAATGCATCACAGATATCGCCGTTGAGCAGCATATCCATCTTTACCAGATCACTCTGCTGATAGCCGGTGATTTCGTAATCGTAGGAGGCATAGCCTTTGGAGCGGCTTTTCAGCTGATCGAAGAAGTCAAAGATCATTTCGTTCAGCGGCACGTCGTACAGCAGTTTTACCCGCTTGCCTTCATACTGCATATCGATGAAAGTGCCCCGCTTGTCCTGGCACAGGTCCATCAGCGTGCCCACAAATTCCTGGGGGGTATAGATGGTAGCCCGGCAGAAGGGTTCCCGCATTTCCTGAATTTCGTTGGGGGAAGGGAGATTGGTGGGGTTATCGATACGCACCACTTCGGCGTCCGTCTTTACTACTTCATAGATAACGCTGGGGGCGGTGGTCACCAGCCCCAGATCGAATTCCCGCTCCAAACGTTCCTGAATGATTTCCATGTGCAGCATGCCCAGGAAACCGCAGCGGAAACCATAACCCAGGGCCACGCTGGTTTCGGGTTCAAAGGTGAGGGAAGCATCGTTCATGCGCAGTTTTTCCAGCGCATCTTTCAGGTTTTCATAATCGGCACCGTCCGCCGGATAAATACCGCAGAACACCACCGGCTGCACTTCTTTATAGCCGGGCAGGGGCTGGGCAGCGGGGGCAGCGGCGTTGGTGATGGTGTCGCCCACCCTTGTATCCCGCACGTCCTTGATGGAGGCGGAAATATAGCCCACGTCCCCGGGCAACAGTTCACTGCAGGGGGTATAGGAAGGGGAGAAGGTGCCCACTTCCACCACGTCAAATTCCGCACCGGTTTGCATCATGCGCATGCGCATGCCGGGATAAGCCCGGCCGTGAATCACACGGATGAAACAGATGGCGCCGCGGTAGTTATCGTAGGTGGCATCGAATACCAGCGCCTGCAAAGGCTCGCTTTCGTCCCCTTCGGGGGGCGGCATCTGGGTGACGATGGCTTCCAGCACGTCTTCGATGCCAATGCCCATCTTGGCAGAAATCAGCGGTGCATTCTCCGCATCCAGGCCGATATCTTCTTCAATTTCTGCTTTGGTTTCTTCGGGCTGAGCAGAGGGAAGGTCAATCTTGTTGATGACGGGCACGGTTTCCAGATTGTGTTCCAGGGCCATGTATACATTGGCCAGAGTCTGGGCTTCCACGCCCTGGGTGGCGTCCACCACAAGCAGGGCCCCTTCACAGGCGGCCAATGCCCGGCTCACTTCGTAGGAAAAGTCCACGTGGCCGGGGGTGTCGATCAGGTTCAGGGTGTATTCCTGGCCGTCCTGAGCGGTATAATTCATGCGCACGGCTTTGGACTTGATGGTGATGCCCCGCTCTCTTTCCAGCTCCATGGAGTCCAGAATCTGTTCGGTCATCTGCCGTTTTTCAAATACGCCCGTTTTTTCCAAAATGCGGTCCGCCAAAGTGGACTTGCCGTGGTCAATATGGGCAATAATGCAAAAATTTCGAATGTGGTTCAAGCGATCGTTTGCCACAGGAAATTCCTCCTTCATTCATAACCATCCTATTATAACGGAAATGCAGCCAAAACGCAATAAAAGGAAGGGGAAAACTGAATAAAAATGCCACTGCGGAGAAGATTCCGCAATGGCAATTGCAGCAAGGATTATCCGATTTTATTTCATTTTTTGAAAACATACCGGGCAATCTGGCGCATTTCTCCCTGATAGGCTCCCATGCCTTCGTATTCCTTGCGGAAGCCGCATTTTTCCATCACTTTCTTGGAAGCTGCGTTTTCCGATACACAAATGCCAAAGACTTTTTCAAGCTGCTTTTTTTCCATCATTTCGGCAAGGAAAGCGGCAAGGGCTTCTGTGGCATATCCACGGCCGGTGTAGTTTTTGCCGATGTGGTAGCCCACTTCAAATCCTTCCTCCATGGGCACCAATTGCACATAGCCGATATTGGTTCCGTCCTTCAAAAGCACCGGATGCACCAGCGGCCCATCCCCGGTTTGGTATACGTTCATTAAAAATTCGATGGTATCCTGGGCGTCTTCCACCGTTTCAAATACTTCATCCGGCACAAAGCGGCGGTTATCTTCATCCAGAGAGTTTTTGTGCACGTCTTCCGCCATGGTGAGGTTAAAGTCCGTAATGATGAGCCGTTCGGTTTCGATGTTCATGATGATCCTCCGTAACCTCAGATGAGGTTTTGTTATCCGTTGAATTCATTTTTCGACATGATTATACCATGAAATCAAGCGATTTTCTATCTTTTTCTTATGCATATAAGAAGACATGAAAAGAACAGTTTTCTTTCGAAAGTGCGGTGCTTTTTATTGCAAAGCGGTACTCTTTTTGCTATAATTTTTTGGTGAGATTTTGTTGGTTGAAAGGAACGGAGTTATGAGCGAAAAGCTGTTCTTTGTGAATGATTACGGCGAAGGCTGCCATCCCAAAGTGTTGGAAAAGCTGGCGGCAACCAATCTGGAACATTTGGCCGGTTACGGCAGTGATAAATACTGCGAATCCGCCAAGGAAAAAATCCGCAAGGCTTGTGATTGCCCGGAGGCGGACATCTGGTTCATTTCCGGCGGCACTCAGACCAATGCCATCGTGATTTCTGCCCTGTTGAAAAGCTATGAGGGTGTGATTTCCGCAGTGACGGGTCACATCAACGGCCATGAGGCCGGGGCGGTGGAGCATCTGGGCTGCAAAGTGCTGCCCTTGCCCCAGCACGAAGGGAAGATTGATGCCGGTGAGCTGAAGGAATACATGCGCACCTTCTATGGTGATGCCAACCATGAACACATGGTGTTCCCGGGCATGGTGTATATTTCCCATCCCACGGAATACGGCACCCTGTACACCAAGGACGAACTGACGGCGCTGAGCAACGTCTGCCGGGAATATGAAATGCCCCTGTTTATGGACGGCGCCCGCATGGGCTATGGCCTGATGAGCTATCAGACGGACGTGACCCTTCCCGACATTGCCAAACTTTGCGATGTATTCTACATCGGCGGCACCAAGGTGGGGGCCCTTTGCGGCGAAGCGGTGGTGTTCACCAAGGGCAATATGCCCAAGCATTTCCTGGCCATTGTGAAGCAAAACGGCGCGTTGCTGGCCAAAGGCCGGCTGATGGGCGTGCAGTTTGATACGCTGTTTACGGATAACCTGTATTTCGATATCAGCCGCCATGCCATCGATATGGCCCAGGAACTGAAAAAAGTATTTGCTGAAAAGGGCTATCGTTTCTTCATCGATTCGCCCACCAATCAGCAGTTCATCGTGCTGGAAAACGAAAAAATGCAGGCGCTGAGCCAGTTTGTGGACTTCTCCTTCTGGGAAAAGCTGGACGAAAATCACACGGTGGTCCGCTTTGCCACCAGCTGGGCTACCAAGAAAGAAGATATTGACAAACTGGCTGCGCTGCTGTAAAATTCTTAAGTTAATTTGTATACGAAACGCTGGATGGAGGGAATTGAGATGCAGACCGATGTACGCCCCGAAAACATGGTAAGGATCACCACCCCGGAACTGGCAAATGCTTTTATTGATGAACAAGTAAAATTGATTCAGCAGCAGGTAGGCGATAAGAAGGTGCTGCTGGCTCTCAGCGGCGGTGTGGATTCCTCCGTCGTGGCTGCTCTTTTGATCAAGGCCATCGGCCGTCAGTTGATCTGCGTGCATGTGAACCACGGCCTCATGCGCAAGGGCGAAAGCGAACAGGTGATTGAAGTGTTCGGCAAGCAGCTGGACGCCAATCTGATCTATATCGATGCCACCGACCGCTTCCTGGATAAACTGGC
>JAFSGG010000087.1 GCA_017434775.1 Clostridia bacterium | reverse complement strand
TGGGTGGACGGTATGGAGCAGGAAAACATGGTTGCGGCATTAGAGAAAATGCAGTATGCGTATGCCGAGGGCTGATGCAGGGCATCACTGTCCACTTCACCCTTTTCCACAAATTCCATCATCCCCGGGCAGGGCAGCGAAACCACCCCATCCCCATACCGTTCCAATAAATGCTGATATTTTTCGCCCTTGATGGTACCCGGCGTAGCCAGGGACAAAACGTAACCGTCTTTATGCAGGGCCGCTGCCGGCTTCAGCGCCGGTTCCATGCCGATGATGGGCAGATCATACTGTTCCCGCAATTCCCGGGCAGCCGCGCTGGTGGCGGTATTGCAGGCGATTACAATGGCCTTGGCCCCCATGCCCAGCAGCTTTTCCACCACCATGCGGCTCAGATGCAGCACTTCTTCCTTTGTTTTGGTGCCATAAGGGGCATTCATGGTATCCCCGAAAAACACAAAGTTTTCCCCGGGCAGAATCTGCCGGGCTTCCCGCAAAACGCTAATGCCGCCCACGCCGCTGTCAAACATGCCGACAGGTGCATTCTTTTGCCGCTGTGCCATACGCTTCTCCTTTGTTCCCAAATGGAAAAGATTGATTGATTACAGTATATCATCTTCAGGCGTTTCTTGCAAATCCATATTATCAAAATAGCTGCAAATTCCCCGGCAAAGGATGGGCACCGTCCCCAGTGCTTCCGAAAGGGTATTGTGATTATTCCCCATTTCAATGAGAATGCAAGGCGTGGCGGCATGCTGATTATACCGGCCGCTTTTGAGAGATACTCCCCGGCTGACCCCTGATATTTCGGCATTCATTTCATCGGATATCCATTTGGCTGCCCGATGATTCTTCTCCCAATCCGGCTTTTCCGGTCCGTCAAAACTGGCCCCCTGCCCCACCAGAAACAAGACTCTGGCCACTTTCTTTCCCTCTTTTTCCATGGTATTGGGACCGTTGCCGGCAGAATAAGCATCTCGATGCAGATCAATGTACAGGTCATACCCTTCCGACGTCGCCTTCCTTAACCCCTCCAGCGAACGCCCATACGCTGTGGAAAGCTTGGGCGGCTCGTAGGCGGTGGTGTCGTGTGTCACATAAACGCCGGCGCTTTCCAGCTGGTTTTTCAATTCTTCTCCCACCCGGATCATGTTATAATCCGCATCCGCCGTACGCCATTTTTCCGTGCTCTGATAGGTGTTGCCGTCGGATGGATCGTAACTCTCATAGGTGTGTGTATGATAGATATACACCCGGTATTCTTTCTTTGTTTCCCTGACCGCAATCACTTCCATGGAAAACCCTTCCGTTTCCTCCGGCGGCATCAGTTCCAGGCTCAAATCCTCTGCATGCACCGGCAAAAGCACGCCTGCCAGAATCAACAGGCAGCACAAAACCCCTTTCATCCTATCACCCCATGATAATATATGCATCATCACAGGCAATCATGCGCAAGTTCCATCAGTTCTTCCGGGCTTAATGCCTCCTGTACAGCCTCGTTGATGCCGTCGCCAATGATCCGGGCCACCTTCCCCACCATGGCATCCACTTCCCGGGGCGTCACCACCATGTCCCCCAGAGGATGATGCAATGTTTTTCCAAGCAGCTCATCCATCACTCCATCCAGCCGCTGCTGGGATATGCCCACATCTTTCATCATCAATTCCAGCGCGTCCCGGGCAATCACCGTGGCATACACAACCATGGGCACGCCGATGGCAATCACCGGTACTCCAAGCGTTTTCTCATTCAGCCCAGTGCGATGGTTCCCCACGCCGCTGCCCGGCATAATACCGGTATCTGTCACCTGGATGGTGGTGCAGATGCGCCCGCTTTCCCTGGCCGTCAGAGCATCGATGGCAATCACGGCGGAGGGCTTCACATGCTGCACAATCCCCCGGATCACCTCTGCCGTTTCCATGCCCGTTACACCCAGTACACCCGGTGCAAGGGCGCATACGCCGCGCAGCCCTTCATACAGCATACCGCCTTCCTTATCCTGCAAATGCCGGGTGACAAGCAGGTGATCCAGCACCTTGCTGCCAAGGGCATCTGCCGTAATTCGCCGGTTCCCAAGGCCTGCCACCAGTATATCTCCATTCTTTGGCAGCAGCATCCGCAATGTGTGCGCCAAGTGGTGGCTCAGCTTTATCCGCTCTGCCGCATCAGCATAATACAGGTGGTCCATGCTGAAGGTAATATAATGTCCTCGGGCTTTTTGCAGCATCCTTGCCGCCTCTTCCGTTTCCACAGTCACTTCCGTTTTCAGGATTTTGCCAAAACAGCATTTCTTCTGCCTGATACCGGCCGATGCGGCATGCAAACTGGCTTCCATCGCCAGATCCGTTCTGATCTGCATTTGTCATCCCTCCTTTCTGTTACTATGCAGTTTTCTCCGCTGTTCTATGCTCTTTACACGAAAAAAAGGGCCGCCGCATATTTGCAGCAGCCCCGAAAGGGTTTTGTTTACTTGAGCCGTTCGATCAGCGCGTCGATTTCAGCATCCGTCATACCGATGGACAGCAGGTAATTCCGGGCGCATTCGCTCAGATTGGCCTTGGTCAGGTCATCGGTGCCATAGGCAGCCTTCAGGGAAGCAATGATATTGCTTTCGGCAATGGCGTTGTACTTGTCGGTACCTTCGGCCACGCCATAGTAGTTGTCATAGGTCACCATGTAGTCGCCCACTACTTCCTGGTAAGAAGCGCCCATCAGGCATTCCAGCACGGCGATGGTGAAACCGGCACGGTCCTTGCCTTCGGTGCAGTGGATCAGGTAGGGGCCTTCATTGGCGCTGAGGAAACGCAGGCCGTTGGCCAGACCTTCACCAAAATCGGCAGCCTTGAAATCCACGCCCAGGCACAGGTAAATCACGTTCTGGCCGGCGTAGTAGGAATCGGTATAGCCTTCATAGGAAGCAGCGTCTTCCTGATTATCGGCCAGGTTCACAATGGTCTTCACACCGGCAGCCTGGATGGCGGCATCGGCGTAAGCATTGCGGTTCAGTTCGGGATTGATGGGGCTGGAGGAACGATACAGCTTGTTTTCGCCCATACCGGTGGTTTTCACTGCACGGAAGTT
>JAFSGG010000086.1 GCA_017434775.1 Clostridia bacterium | reverse complement strand
TCTTCAAAATATAGAAGGACAGCCAATGGCTGCCCTTACTATATCCGTTTCATTTGTTTCGCGCGGAAACAGGCATGACAAGCAAACACACCTTCGTTCGCGGAAAAGGGTGCAGGGTGAATGAGGTGACCGGCCCTCCGCTGGAGGGAGCGGCTGAAAGCCGCAGGAAGCCGAATGAATCAACCGAAACAAGCATTGGGAGCGGCAGCGACCAAGGTGTAGATTGAGGTTGCGGAACAATGCTCCTGCTGCGGAGTTCAGGGGCTGCATAAGCCCCTGTCTCCCTTTCTCACTCTTCCGGCACCAAATGAGCCGGCAAATGTTCCTTCAAAATCTTGTAACCTTCGCTGTTGGGATGCAAGCCGTCAATCATCAGTTCCGGTTTGCAATAGCCATTTTCCGCCAGGAAATAGGGATACACGTCGCAGAAGGTCACGTCCTCATGCGCATCGGCATAGTTTTTATACAGCTCGTTCAGTTCTGCAATCTTATGCTGGGCGCCCCGGAAGAAGGCATCCGTGGTGGGCAGGGTGGAGATGATGGTAAAGCGCATGCCGGGATTGGTTTCCCGCATGATCTGAATCATCTGTTCCACGCGGCCGAAAATCTGCTCCGGGGTGGAAGAACCCATATCGTTAATGCCGCACCAGATGACCAGCTGCTTATAATCCCGGGCTGCTATTTCGTCAATGCGGTTGAGCATGTGTACCGACGTCTGGCTGCCGATGCCGTAGTTCACACAATCCTTACGGCCCAGCAGGGTGTTGAAATCCCCCTCGTTGTAGAACACATTCTGGGTAATGGAATCCCCCAGGAACGCAATGCCCGTGCTGGGTTTCAGCCAGCCCGAAGGGCCGCAGGGAACCGGCACGCCGTCCCCTTCCACATATTTCACGGAATACAGTGTCACCCTTTCGTCACTGGCACACAGGGGACGGATTTCATCCAGCAGGTTAAACAGACCGCCGATTTTCATGGACAAAGAAATGTAATAAAACTCCGCCTGGCAGCGGCCGTTTTCCAGCTTATTCACCCGGTTGGGGGTTATGGTCAGCCAGCGGTTGCCGCCGGAATGACTGATCAGTGCCAGATAAATGCCGTTCTGTTCCGGGCCGTCGTATTCAAACACCAGTTTGGAGCCCTTGGTCATGGCTGTGGCATCAAACACACCGCCCACATGCTCCGTAAAGTAAAAATCCAGCATGGCATCCCTGCCCTGGGCCGTTTTCTTTCCTTCAAAGATCACAAAATCACCCTCCTCAGCAGACGCAAAGCAACAAAAGCCACTCACCAGCATGATCGCCAACAGAAAAGCCCTTATTCTTTTCACCTTTGCATCCTCCCTTTCGTGTGGTGGCTATATTATACCACATTTGTCCCTTTCCGCAAGGGGGATTGACCATATTTCAGAAGCTTGACAAACGGAGTCGCTTTCTGTATAATTTTTCCAAAGCCACCATTTGCTTGATAAAGAACAGCACAAGCCTTAGAGTATTTTTCAATAAAGCAATCAGAAAAGGAGGAGCATTAAATGCAGGAATGTAATCATCGCATCAAGCATACCATTCGTACTGCTTTTCAAAAAGACAAGTTGAATGAAGTTATCCGCTGCCCACAATGCGGCCTTCTTTGCATTGTGGATGAAGAAACGAAAAAAAAGATTCTGCTGATCATCCGCCACCTTCTCTTCTTCTTCACTTTTGCTGTCTTTTTATCTGTCCAGCCGCCGCGCATCGCATATATCCTGTACGCATTTGCCTTTCTTTTCATTTATGCAATCATTCATATCATCTATGTTTGCAATTTCCTCCCATACAAACTGATATCTGAGGAAGATGCCAAAGATTTTCTGTTATCAGATTTGAATCATTTCCATCCTCATGGCTAAACAAAAACCGCTTGTCCGTCTGAACAAGCGGTTTTTGCATATCATACCTTCTTATGTGAAATCGGCTTTGTTTTTCTGCACATAGGCATCGTTCAGCGCGTTCAGATCCTCCTGATATTCATAAAACGCATTGTCGCAGGCATCCAGCGCTTCCATCAGGGCATCGGTTTCAATCGCTTCAATCAGCTCTATTCTTTCCGCACGGTTTACCGGCAAAGGCTGTCCAACGACATCCAACGCCTGCTGGCAGATCGCTGCCGTTTTTTCAGCGCCGATTTCCTGGAAGGCATCCACCATTTCCCCGGCAAAATCGCCGCTGCTGTTATAGAAAAACTGGGAAAAGCCGCCGTTGTTCACTTCTATTTCCACATTCTGGGTGATAAAAAACACCCGTTCCGGATGGCTCAGTTTTTCCATTTTGATCCCAAACCGGCATTTTTCCGCCACGTATTCGCTCAAAGCAATTAAGCGTTCATTGGTGTCTCCGATACTCCAGATTTTGTTCAGCTTCCCTTTGGAAAACAAATTTATCAGCATATTTCAGCACCCTTTCCAAAAATGCATACGCAATTCTTCCCCCATTATAACCCATTGGAAAACGGAACACAACCCCTCTATCCGGCACGCATTTACAAACAAAAAACCGCTTGTCCACAAAAACAAACGGTTTTATCAATTATAAGCCTTGATTAAGCTTCCTTGGCGATGGCCACCAGCTGAGCGAAAGCAGCAGCGTCGGCAACGGCCAGGTCGGCCAGCATCTTGCGGTTCACTTCGATGCCCTTCTTCTTCAGGCCGTTGATGAAGGTAGAGTAGCTCATACCATTCAGGCGGCAGGCAGCGTTGATACGGGTGATCCACAGACGACGGAAATCGCGCTTGCGCAGTTTACGGCCGGTATAGGCGTAGCGCAGGGAGCGGCGAACCTGTTCACTGGCAGTGCGGTACTGCTTGCTCTTGGAGCCCCAGTAACCCTTCGCCAGCTTAAACACCTTGCGGCGTTTCTTATGGGCAGTAACAGCCCTCTTAATGCGTGCCATGTTTTTGTTCCTCCTTCAGACGGGCGTAGCTTATTTGTAGGGAATCAGCGTACGGATGGTAGCAGCTTCAGCTTTGTTCTGAAGGGTGCCGCCAGCGCGCAGGTGACGGATACGCTTGGTGGTCTTCTTGTTGAGAATGTGGTTCACATTCATCTTCTTGTGCTTCACCTTGCCCGTCTTGGTCAGGGAAAAGCGCTTCGCTGCGCCACGGTGAGTCTTTTGCTTGGGCATGGAAATGTCCTCCTTCCGGAAAGTAGTTCTGTCAAGCCTTGGGGGCGGCCTGCTGCTTGGCAGCGGCAGCCTTTTCGGCCTTGATGGCTTTTTCAGTCTTGGGCACAAGGATCATCAGCATGTTGCGCCCTTCGATGGTGGGACGGCGTTCGACGGTGGCGTACTCCTTGGTGCGTTCAATGAAATCCAGCATGACCTTCAGGCCGATTTCGGAATGGGCAATCTGGCGGCCGCGGAAACGGATGGAAACCTTGACCTTATTGCCGTCCTGCAAAAAGCGGATGGCGTTCTTGGCCTTGATGTTCACATCGTTTTCTTCGATGGTGGCAGACAGCTGCACTTCCTTGAGCGCAATCACCTTCTGGTTTTTGCGCATTTCCCGTTCGCGCTTGGACTGTTCAAAGCGATGCTTGTCATAATCCATCAGCTTGCATACGGGGGGCTGTGCCGTGGGAACGATCTTGACCAGATCCAGTTCGGCTTCTTCGGCCATTTCCAGCGCCTGGCGGGTAGGCATAATGCCCAGCTGAGCACCGTCAGCGCCGATGACGCGCACTTCACGGTCACGGATTTCTTCATTGATAAGCAGTTCGGTTGCTATGTCGATGCACCTCCACAATGGTTTTGTCCAAATAAAAATGGACGGGGTAAAGCTACCCGTCCATTGCATTGCAATCAAATGCCATTCCCGTGCAAAACGAAATTCGCAGCGGAGAGAAGCGGGCAGCTTCTTCTTCAAACATAGGTATTATACTGGTTCTGTATCCCTTTGTCAAGGGTTTTTTGCTATTTTTTTCAATACACTCAGCGGTTCTGCACATAGCCCAGGGTTTTCAGGTCTTCCGCGCTATCACGCCAACCGGGACGCACCTTCACCCACAATTGCAAATTCACATGCAGCCCCAGCAGCGCTTCAATATCCTGCCTTGCTTCCTGGCCGATCTTCTGCAGCATGGAGCCCCGCTTGCCAATGATGATCCCCTTATGGGACGCCCGTTCGCAATAGATGGTGGCATCGATTTCCATAAAATTATCGTTTTCCTTCTTCATGGCCATCATTTCCACACCCACACCGTGGGGCACTTCGTCCCGCAGGTTCCGCAGGGCTTTTTCACGGATCAGTTCTGCGCAGATATCCCGTTCGGGCTGGTCGGTCAGCATATCATCGGGGAAATATTTGGGGCCCACGGGCAGATGGGCCGTCAGTTCGCTGCGGATCTGATCCACGCCGTCACCGGTCTTGGCACTGATGGGCATGATGCCGTCATAACCGGCATTCTTGAAGCTATCGATGATAGAAAGCAGATCCTTGGGTTCCACCAGGTCAATTTTATTGAGCACCAGCAGCTTGTACACCTTTTTCTTACTCATCTGTTCCACAATGGAACGGTCATGGGGGCCGATGGCGGTAACGTCCACCAATACCAGCAGGGCATCGATGCCTTCCATGGCGTCTTCAATGCTCTTCACCATAAATTCACCCAGCTTGGTGCGGGGGGTGTGCATACCGGGAGTATCCACAAAAACGATCTGGCTGTTATCGCCGCCCATCACGCCCATCACCCGGTTGCGGGTGGTCTGGGGACGGTTGGACACAATGGCCACCTTTTCCCCCACCAGGGTGTTCAGCAGGGTGGATTTGCCCACATTGGGCCGGCCCACGATGGTGGCAAAGCCGGAATGAAATTCTTTACTCATAATCTTTCGTTATTCCTTCCCTAAATAATCCAATGTGCCGTTACCCGGGCCAAAGCCGTGGGGCAAAAGCTGGGGCAGGGCGGATTCTTCCACATTCCCCTGGCAGGAGACGATGACCCGGATATCCGGAGCAAATTCGTTCAGCGCCTGCCGGCAAATGCCGCAGGGCCAGGGCGCAGATTTTTCCGCCGTGATGGCAATGGCACTGAATTCCCGGCACCCTTCGCTGACCGCCTTGAAAAGAGCCGTGCGTTCAGCGCAGTTGGTGGCGCCGTAAGAGCCGTTTTCAATATTGCAGCCGGTAAAGATGCGGCCGTCTTTGGCAAGCAGCGCCGCCCCCACCTTATAGTGGGAATAGGGCACATAAGCAAACTGCATAGCCTCTTCGGCCTTTTTGATCAGTTCCTGATCCGTCACCCGGGTAACGCCCAGATTTTCCATCACTTTTTCTTCCATGGCGCGCATGCTCCTTTTATCGCATTCTTCCATGTGGTCATACCCCATCAGGTGGAACAGGGCATGAACGGTTAGGTAGGTCAGTTCCCTGAGGGGGCTGTGGCCGTATTCTTCCGCCTGGGCGTAGGCCCTTTCCAGCGAAATGATGATATCCCCCAGGAAGCAAGCACCGGTATCGTCCATTTCCCGGCGCAGCAAGTTCTGGTGTTCTCCCAGCGTATAGCCGGGATGGGCCGCCGTGGAGGGGAAAGAAAGAACATCCGTTGCCCTGTCCACATGCCGGTATTCCCGGTTCAGCCGATGAATTTCTTCATCCGTGGTGATCATCAGCTGGGCATAGGCCGGCAGGGTGATCTTTTCTGCTTCCATGCAAGCCCGGAAAGCCTTTTGCAGCATTTCTTCCGTTCCTTGCACTGGGGGAACGGTCCATTCAATCACAATGTTTCCCGTCATGCTTCCCCGTCCGTTTCTTCCGGCTGCTGCGCGGTTTCTTCCGTTTGTGCATCGTCATCCGCAAACAGGATTTTTTCCACGTCCAGAATCGGAGCCGGTTCCGCTTCCGGTTCCGGCATAATGATGCTTTCCAGGGTCATCTGTTCTGCTTCATCCGCTTTTTCCGTCTGTTCCGTTTTTTCCTGCTGCGCTTCTTTTGTTTCTTCCTGCACCGCATGCACAATGCGCTGAGGCCCGTGCTTCACTTCCGGGTATTCAATGCGTTCGTGGAACACGCCGGAAAGCACCGTGGTTACCGCTGCACAAACCTTATCAATATCCCGCAGGGTCAGCGGGCAATCGCTGAGCTGGCCGTCTTCCAGCTTGCCCCGCACCAGCTTCACGATGAATTCTTCCATGGCTTCGGGGGTCGGATTCTGCAGGGTGCGCACAGCTGCCTCGATGGTATCGCAAAGCAGCACCACGGCTGCTTCCGCGCTTCTGGGCGGATGGCCGGTATAGCGGAACGTATCCATATCCACCGTTTCGCCGTCCCCGGCCAGCTGCACCGCTTTGTGGTAGAAATACATCACCGGGGTGTCGCCGTGATGGCTGCCCACGATTTCCAATACTTCCGGGGGCAGACGATAGCTCTTACCCATGGAAACGCCGTCCATGGTATGGGCCGTCACAATGGCGGCGGAAACATAAGGATCGGTATCGTCATGGGCGTTCTTTTCGCCCATCTGGTTTTCTTTGAAATAGGAAGGCCGCTTCAGTTTTCCGATATCATGATAATAACCGCCCACACGGGCCAGCAGCGGATTGGCACCGATGGCTTCCGCCGCAGCTTCCGCCAGGTTAGCCACCAGAATGGAATGATGATAGGTGCCCGGGGCCTCCAGCATGAGCTTTCGCAGCAGGGGCTGGTTGGGGTTGGAAAGCTCCATCAGTTTCATGGGGGTTGCCAGGTTGAACAGGCTTTCCAATACCGGCAGAATCCCGATGGCAATCAGCGCTGCCACCAGCGTGGCCCCCATACTCCACAGCGCATTGGTTACCGCACCGGAAAGGGTTTCCGCCGTCATCAGGCCCACCGCCAGAATCAGTACAAAATTGACGGCACTGCACAAAAGCCCGGCAAAAATGAGCTGCAGCCTGCCCGCCTTCTTTTCCAGCATCAGCACCGCCACCACGCCGGATACCAGCCCGGTCAGCAGAATCATGGCCATAATTTCGCCATAGGCCTGGTTGCCGCCGGCGGCCAGTGATGCCGTCAGCACCACAATGGCTGTACCGCCGGTGAGCCCGGCCTTTTTGCCAAACAATGCAGTGATCACAAACACCGTCAGCAGCACCGGCACCAGATAGGCATGCACCAGCCGGGCTGCCACGGAAAGGGCCAGGGTAACCACCATGGTGCTGAAAAGGATCAGCATCTTTTTCCAATCGTTCCAGAATTCCTTATCCGTGCGCAAAAGGCTCAGCATCACCAGCACAACGGCAATAACCGTCAGCCCGGCGCCCAGATAAATCTTGCCATCCACCTTGCCGTCAGACAGCAGCCCCAGGGTAGAGAGCATGTTCAGCTGATTTTGCTGCACAGTGCCTTCGCCCTTGACTACAATATTGTTTCCCTGCTTGAAAATCACAGGCTCCACTTTACTGCGTGCTTCCTGGCGGGCCAGTTCCGTCGCTTCCTGATCAATCACCTGATTGGGCTGGATACAGGCGGTAAGCACCGTGGGCAGCACGCGCTGTTCCAGATTATAGAGATTGTTCACCATCATATTATAGTGCACAATCTGCAGGATATCATCCCGAACCGCCGTTTCCTGGCCTTCATATACATTGTAGATCATTTTGGTCTGCAATGTATTATACAGAGGCACAAAAGCTTCTTCCAGCTTGGCAGGCGGCGTTTGCATCACCACGCGCAGCTGATAATCCTGCAAATGAATCAGCGTCAGCATGGAACGGGCATAATCCAATTCTTCCTTGCTGTAGGAAGTATCCGGCAGGGTCTGGGCGTACTGGCTTACCATCCGCAATTCATCAAAAATTGCTTCAAAATTGGTCAGTACCTGTTCCGTAATCCCTTCCGCATAGCGGTAGGTGGGCTTTACGGCCCGGGCCGCTTCTTCGCGCCTTAAATTGGTGGCTTCCACGTCTTCCACGTCTTTGGTGGCGGCAATGGTCACATTGGGCACCGTGCCCACTTTCAGGTCATACCGCACAGGTACCACAGCCAGCACATAAATCGCCACCAGCACAATCAGCCCCAGCGCGCAGATCAAAAGCCGCAGCGCCGCCTGGGAATGGAAGAAATCGGCTGTTTTTGTTTTCAGGCTCTGTACCTTCCGGTTTTTCAGTTTCATACCCCGTCCCCTTCTTTTGCTTCCCAGGCTTCATAAGCCCGGACAATCTTCTGCACCAGCTCATGGCGCACCACGTCCTTATTGGTCAGGTGCACAATGCTGATGCCGGGAATGTTTTTGAGTACTTCCATCGCTTCCGTCAGGCCGCTTTTTTTGCCCCGGGGCAAGTCAATCTGGCTGATATCGCCGGTGACAATGCAGCGGCTGCCGGCGCCAAGGCGGGTGAGGAACATTTTCATCTGTTCGGTGGTGGTATTCTGGGCTTCGTCCAGAATGATGAAGGCGTCATTGAGCGTACGGCCGCGCATAAAAGCCAGCGGCGCAATCTCCAGCGTGCCCCTTTCCACCATGCGCTGATAGCTTTCCACGCCCATCATTTCATACAGCGCATCATACAAAGGCCGCAGATAGGGGTCCACCTTCTGGGTCATATCCCCGGGCAGAAAGCCCAGCTTTTCCCCGGCTTCCACCGCAGGACGGGTGAGCACAATACGCTCCACTTCTTTATTGCGCATGGCCACCACAGCCAGCGCCATGGCAAGGTAGGTTTTGCCGGTACCGGCCGGGCCGATGGCCAGGGTCAGTTCGTTTTTACGGACAGATGCCACATATTCCTTCTGGCCCAGGGTTTTGCACTGGATGCGCTTGCCCCGGTGGGTGATCGCCACCACGTCCCCCAGAATTTCTTCAATCTCATCCAGCCGGCCTTCCCGGGCCAGGGCCGCCGCATAACGGATGCGGGACGCATCGATCATTTCGCCTTTTCTGAGCATTTCAATGAGCTTAGCGATCACCTGTTCCGCCAGTTTCACCTGTTCCTTTTCGCCCCGGACGGCGAGTTCGTTGCCATGCAGGGAAACGGACACTTCCATTTCCTGTTCCAGGGCTGCCATGTTCCGGTCATTGAGGCCAAAGAGCAGCCGGTAGGTTTCCATATGTTCCAATGATAATTGCAATAATGTGCATCTCCTTAAGGCATTATGCCATTCTGGGCTATATCCATCGGCAGCACGGCAAAAGCCGTAACTGAGACAGTACCCCTCTCTATCATACTAAATTTCACAGATTTGTCAACATTTTGTGCGGCCGGCCAGGCCCGGATCAGCGCTTCTTCTGCAGCTCTCTGCCCTTCCCGGAACACTTCTTCCATGTTTCGTTCTTTCCATTCGCCGCTGCATTCCGCAAAAGTCTCCCGGATCACCGTCACCGGCAGCCACACCCCAGGCAAGGGATACCGGTCATACTGCCTGTCTGAAAGCAGGAAAGACGGTTCCTCATGAAAAGTATACACCCCAAACGGCGTCTGAAACAGCCATCTTTCCGCCTGCCGCCCGGTGGGCACAGTAATCATCTCCCGGGTGGGCAGGCGCACCGAAGATTGCACCTGCACCAGCGCCACGGCCTCTCCCCGGGCCGGCACCAGCGTTTTTTCTCCATCCGGCCCTTCTTCTTCTCCCAGGATCAGCACTTGTCCCTTTTTCACGCTGTCGCCTGCTTTACACACCGGCGTACCCGAAAATACCGTCAGCCGCTCCAATATGCCGTCCTGCCCGGCCACCACCGCACCCGGTGCAGCCGTCTCCCTTTCCGCCGCCACGCCCTCTTCCAGCCGGATGGACAACACCGTTCCCTCTTTCTTCACCCACACCCATTTCACCCGGGGCAGCCGCCATAAAAGTTCTTCCTGTAATTTGGCCGCATCCACATTCTTTTGCAGGATACCGGGACGGATGCCCTTTTCCCAAAGAAACAGCCGCACTTCCCCGGCATATTTACCGGCCTGCAGTACCTCCACCTGCCACACAAACTGCATGGAGATCATACACAACACCGCCCCCAGCACGATCCCCACGGCCAGTCCCCAGCGTTTTTGCAGGATCATCCTAAGTTTTTGCATCCGACCGGCATTTAATACCGTCACCTGAAAACCCTTTTCTTCCGCTATGCAGGTAATCGCCCGGCAGTCTTTCTCCGCCGCTTCCAGTTCCACGCCCCGGTTTTTACTGCGCCGAAGGTTCTGTACCCCTATTCCCTTTTCCCACAGGGTGTTCAGCAGCTTTTCCGCACCCAGCCCCTCCAGCCGCAGCCGCACACGCCCCTTCATCCTTCGCCCTCCGTCAGCTGAACTTGTGTGATATTTCCCTGGACCACGGCATCATAAACCCCAAAGGATGTGATCACCAGATTCGTTCCTTTTATATACACCTGTCCGCCCTTCACCCGAAAGAGGATCTGCTCCGTTTCATAGGAAATCAGGCCCCGGTGCTTTTCCACCAGCGCTTCCTGCCGTCCCCAAATAACCACCCGGCTTTTTTCACCCTTCATTTCCGCCGGGATCATATCTGCAATACCCATTCCATCGCCTCCATAAGGCAATGTATGCAGCCGAACACCCAAAAAGAAACAACCGCCGTTTCCATGGAACAACGATTGAAAATCAGCTGAAGCTGTTTTTCAATCGGAACATCACATTCACTGAAAAAATGGGTTTTCAGCTCAAGCAGAGGCTGAAAACCCTATTTTTTCGGCCGTAAATTGATACAGGAAGCGCCATGAGCGCTCCTCGGGGCGGCAAAGCCACCCCTGCGGATTACACACGAAGGGGCTTCGGCCCCTTCGTCCATCCCCAAAACAGGTTTTGTGACAACAAAAAAACAACCGCCGTTTCCATGAAACAGCGGCTGTCTTCTTTGTGATTCTTATTTGATGGTGAAGGGCTGAATATCCTTGACCAGATCATCACAATCGTCCGTGTACACATCCAGCGTGATGGGCTTGGAAAGATCCAGGGAGAAGATGCCCAGGATGCTCTTGGCGTCCACCACATGGCGGCCTGCGCGCAGGTCCACTTCGTAAGGATAGCGGTTCACGGTGTTCACGAAGGCTTTCACTTCTTCAGCATAGCTGAGCTTGATGGGAATGGATTTCATTTTCTAACGCACCTCCTCAGTTACCTGCATTATAGCAAATTTCCTCCGGAAATACAAGCGGAATTAACCCAGTTTTGCAAGAGAATCTTTCATGCGGCGGATGGTTTCATCCTTTCCCAGCAGGTAGGCGATTTCAAAGGCGCCGCCGGGGGTATTGGCCTGGCCGGAAATGGCAATGCGCAGGGGCCACAAAACAGCGCCGTTTTTCTTGCCGCTGTCTTGAATGGCCGCCATCACGATATCGTGGATGTTCTGCTCGTTCCAGTCCTCAATGCCTTCCATCACGGGCAATACCAGCTGAAGGTTTTCCTTGGCCACCGTGGCATCGCACTTCATTTTCTTATGGAAGTACAGTTCGTCGGAAAATTCCGGCATTTCGGCCAGGAACTGAATCATTTCCGGAATGCGGTTAAATACTTCCGTGCGGCTCTGCATCAGTTCCGCCAGGCGTTTATAATCCATGCCCTTGCCGGCCAGCACCTTGTCAAACCAGGGGGTGGCCATTTCCAGATAAGCGTCAAAGTCCATCTTGGCAATGTACTGGGCGTTCATCCAGGTCAATTTGGTCACGTCAAAAATGCCGGGAGAGGTATTCAGCCGCTTCACGTCAAAGGCGTCGATCAGCTCGTCCATGGTGAAGAATTCCCGGTCATCCCCGGGATTCCAGCCCACCAGCGCCAGATAATTGATCAGCGCTTCTTTGAGATAGCCTTTTTCGATGAAGTCGGAATAGTAGGCATCGCCGTCCCGCTTGCTCAGCTTATGCTGGGCGTCGCGCATGACGGTGGTCAGGTGCACATACTTGGGAATTTCCCAGCCAAAGGCCTTGTACAGAAGATTGTACTTGGGCGTGGAAGACAGATATTCCATGCCGCGCAGCACATGGGTGATGCCCATCAGGTGGTCGTCAATAACATTGGCAAAGTTATAAGTGGGCATGCCGTCCTGCTTGATAAGCACCATATCGTCCAGGTCGCTGTTGGGGAAGGAAATATGGCCGAACACTTCGTCATCATAGGCAGATTCGCCTTCGGTGGGGCAATTGAGCCGGATCACATAAGGCGTGCCGGCGTCCAGTTTCGCCTGGATTTCGTCCTTGGAAAGGTTCAGGCAGTGCTTGTCATACTTGAACACTTCGCCCTTTGCTTCTGCAGCGGCACGGCGTTCGTCCAATTCCTCCTTGGTGCAGAAGCAGTAGTAAGCCGCACCCTTTTCCACCAGTTCCTTGGCATAGGGCAGGTACATGTGCTTGCGTTCACTCTGCACATAGGGGCCATAATCGCCGCCCACATCGGGGCCTTCGTCCCAATCCATGCCGCAGCCCTTGAGGGTATCATAGATCACTTCGGTGGCGCCTTCCACAAAGCGCTCCTGATCCGTATCCTCAATGCGCAGGATGAATTTGCCGCCGTTCTTCTTGGCGAACAGGTAAGCATAAAGCGCCGTACGCACGCCGCCCAGGTGCATAAACCCGGTGGGCGAAGGCGCAAAACGAGTACGTACTTCAGTCATTGTTATTCCTCCTGTAAATGTGTATTTTGCGGGGGAGGGTCTTTTGAGTCAAAAGACCCTCCCCCGCACCCCCACCGAAAACCAATTCGGAACCCTTCCTGTTTCCTTCATGAAAACAATCTCTCCGTGTTCAGGGTGGGTAGCAATATTTTTCTTAACCCAGCTTGATGCCGTTGAGGCCCACCGTGCGGTTGAACACGGGCAATGCATCCGTGGAATCGGGATCCTTGCAGAAATAGCCCACCCGGACAAACTGGAAGGTGGTGCCGTTTTCGCATTCCTTGATGAAGGGTTCGGCAACGCCCTTGAGTACCGTCAGGCTGTTTTTGTTCACAGTCTTGAGGAAATCGTAATCAGAACGGGTCAGGGCGCTCATTTCTTCTTCGCCTTCGTCCCCTTCTTCCACGTCGGCAACGGCTTCCGCCACGGCTTCTTCCGCCGTTTCTTCCACCTCCCCGTCGTCGCTGAGCAGGGGATCATACAGCCGGGCTTCGAATTCCACGGCGTCCTCTGCGCTCACCCAGTGCAGCACCTTGCCCTTGATCTTGCGGTTGGCGCCTTCGGTGCCGGAAGCGGAATCGAAGTCCACGGTGCAGTACACTTCCACAATGTTTCCATCTTCGTCCTTTTTGCAGCCTTCGCACTTGACAATGTAAGCGCCCTTGAGCCGCACTTCGAAGCCGGGATACATGCGCTGGAATTTATGCGCAGGCACTTCCATGAAGTCTTCCTGATCGATGTAGATTTCCTTGCCGAATTTCACGGTATGGGTGCCCATTTCGGGATGCTTGGGATGGTTTTCCATCTCAATTTCCTTTACTTCGCCTTCAGGCCAGTTGGTGAGCACCACTTTCAAAGGCCGCAGGATGGCCATGGCACGCAGGGCCTTATCGTCCAGATCCTGACGGACACAAGCTTCCAGCATGGCGGTATCCACAACACTATCCGCCTTGGAAAGACCGATGCGGCTGACGAAATCACGGATGGCGGCGGCGGTATAGCCCCGGCGGCGCAGCGCACTCAGGGTGGGCATCCGGGGATCATCCCAGCCCTTTACATAGCCGCCTTCCACCAGCGCACGAAGCTTGCGCTTGCTCATGACGGTCTGGGTCATGTTGAGCCTTGCAAATTCGATCTGCCGGGGACGGGCAGGCAGCATATTGGCGGCCTTTTCCACCACCCAGTCATACAGGGGACGATGAATTTCGTATTCCAAAGAGCACAGGGAATGGCTGATGCCTTCCAGGGCGTCGCCGATGGGATGGGCAAAGTCGTACATGGGATAGATGCACCACTTTTTGCCGGTGCGCCAATGTTCCTTATAAAGGATGCGGTACATGGCGGGGTCACGCATGACGATATTGGGGGAAGCCATATCGATCTTGGCACGCAGGGTCAGGCTCTTTTCCGGGAATTCGCCGTTTTTCATGCGGCGGAACAAATCCAGGCTTTCTTCCCAGGGGCGATCGCGCCAGGGGCTGTTCTTGCCGGGTTTGGTCAGCGTGCCCCGGTATTCACGCATCTGTTCGGGGGTCAGTTCGTCCACATAGGCCAGGCCGCGCCGGATCCAGTCTTCCGCAATTTCGTAGCACTGGTCGTAATAATCGCTGGCGTAATACAAGCCGCCCGTCCAGTGGAAGCCCAGCCAATTGATATCCCGCTTGATGGCTTCCACATATTCGGTGTCTTCCTTGGCGGGGTTGGTATCGTCAAAGCGCAGGTTGCACTTGCCGCCGTATTTTTCGGCGGTCAAAAAGTCCATGATCAGGGCCTTGCAATGGCCGATGTGCATATATCCGTTGGGTTCGGGAGGGAAACGGGTGTGCACTTGCTGGTAACGTTCTGCCTCCAAATCCTGGTCAATGGCATCCCAGATGAAATTCGTGCGTACAACTTCGTTTTCCATGTTCCAAAACCTCCTTGTCACAGCTTTCGTTTTCCCGGAAATAACTATTTTTCCGGATTTTATCATTATAACCGCATCCCCGCAAAAAAACAAGCAAAAACCGCCGACCAACGCACCTTTTTCCAAAATAATTTTCCTTTTCCTCGGAACAAAAATGTGATACCATAGAAAGGAAGAAAAAAAGGAGGAATGCCCATGCTTTCCATTCGTTCCGGTTCCGCTGCCGCCGGCAAGGAGCGGCTGCTTGCCATCTGCCGGGAATATGGGAAAGTGCTGGTCATCGTGCCGGAACAATACACCCTGCAAACCGAACGGGATCTGATCCACGGGCTGCATGCCCCCGGCTTTTTTGATATTGAAGTGTTGTCCCCTTCCCGGCTGACGGAAAGGGTGTTTGCTGCTGCCGGCCAGGATGCCCTGATCCGCATTGACGACCGGGGCAAGCAAATGGCCCTGGCCAGAGTACTGATGGAAAATAAAAAAAGCCTGCGGTATTTTGAGTCCGCCGCCCAAAAACAGGGCTTCATCGCCCGGGTCGGCACCCTGATTGCCTCTTTCAAGCAAGCCGGCATCACCGCAGAGCAATTGACGGAACACGCTAAATCTTTGGAAGAAGGCGCAAAAAAAGATAAACTGGCCGATCTGGCCCTCATCTACACCGCCTACAACACCCTGTTGCAGGGGCAATTTGTGGACGGAGAAGACGTGATAAACGCCATGCTCAGCCGCCTGCCTGCCAGCGGCGTCGCCAGAGGCCGTGCCGTATGCATCTGGGGTTTTGATATTTTCATCGGCCAAATGAACCGAATGATCTGCGCCCTGGCCAAAGAAAGCCTGCATGCAGAAGCACTGATGCAGCTGGGCAGTGAAAGCGCTTTTGCACCGGTGTGGGAAAGCGCCCTGCGGCTGAAAAAAGAAGCGGAAGAAGCAGGGATTGCCTGTACCATCACTCCGCTGCCAATGTGCTGCGCTGCTGCTGCCCCTGCCCTGAATCATCTGAGAGAACAATACCTGTGCTCCCCTTCCGCCGTATTCAGTGCCGTTCAGGAAAACATCCGCCTCTACGCCGCTCCTACGCCCTATTTTGAAGCCCATTTTATCGCCGGGGAAATGCTGCACCTCCATGAAAAGGGCACGGCATTTGAGGACATGGCGGTGGTCTGGGGAGACGACCGTTTTGCCGGCACCGTGCAGGAAGTGCTCTCTTCCTACAATATCCCCTGCTATGTGGGCCGGAAGCTGCCTGCCGCCCGGCACGGCGCCGCCCGTTTCCTGATTGCTTCCCTGCGCGCCATGGCGGAAGGCTATCCGGAAACCGAAATGCTGAACATGATCAAATCCGGCTATGCCCCCCTGACGGACAGGCAATGCTGGCAACTGGAAAACTATCTGCTTTCCTACGGCATCCGGGGTAAAAAGTGGCTGGTGCCTTTTGATCGGGGCACGGAAGAAGAAAAAGCTGCCGCCGAAGAAGCGCGGCTGCTGCTCATTGCCCCGCTGGAAAATTTACGCCAGACCATCCGGGCAGACAAACACTCCCCCGCGGTGCTCACCGCCCTTTACCGCTACCTGGAACAGACCAATGTATATGGCACCCTACTATACCATCAGGAACAGCTGCTGGCCCGGGGCATGGCTGCCGAAGCCGTTCAGTGCCGTCAGGTATGGCAGGCGCTGTTGCGGCTGATGGAACAGGCTTATGCATTGCTGGGCGACGGCGAAGTTACCGCAGCCCGGCTGAGCATCCTCATTACCGCCGGGCTGGAAATGTGTGAGCTTTCCTCCCTGCCCCCCAGCGCCCAGTGCGTCATGTGCGGCCGCATCGGCTCTCTGCCTCTTGGCCGCCCCAAGGCCCTTTTTGCCATTCACATGACGGATGCACTGAACAGTGCCGCTCCTTCTCCAGTGCTCTCTTGCGAAGAACAGCAGGCCCTGGAAAAAGCGCTGAATGCTTATCTGTCCCTGTCCGATGAAGGACAGGATGCGCTGAAGGAACTGGATATATGGAAAGCCTTGTCCAGTCCAAGCGAAAAGCTCTATATCTCTTACGCCCTGGCTACTCAGGACGGCACCGCCATCCGGCCTTTTACCGGGCTTCGGCTCATCCGCCGTATGTTCCCCTCCTTGGTGGAAGAGGGCGGCATGCTGCAAAAGAATCCCGTTGCCCATCCCCTGGCCCCGGGGCCTGCCCTCAATGCCATAGGCCTGCAACTGCGCCAAGGCACATTACAGGGGGAATGGCTGGAAGCCTGGAAATACCTTTGCACCTCGCCAAAGACAGTTTCCTCCGCACGGGCACTGCAACAAGCCTTTGCTCCGGAAAATGAAGCGGCTCCTCTGCCAAGGGAAGTGACTCACAGGCTGTTCATGGAACGCATCATGTCCGTCAGCCGGCTGGAAAACTTCGCCGTGTGCCCCTACAAACATTTTGTGGAAAACGGCCTGCAGCCTCAGCCCCGCAAGGAATGGACCCTTACCCCCATCGATGCCGGAAATTTTTATCACAGTGCATTGGAAGGGTTTGCACGGCTGCTGCCCCAGCTGCCTGGCTGGCCGAATGTAGACAAAAAAACCTGCGATGCCCTGATCGACGAAGCGGCAACCCCCCTGTTTGATCAGCTGCTGAGCGGGGTGATGGGCGACAGCGCCCGTATGCGTGCCCTGGGCGAAAAATACCGCCGGGTATTGCGCCGCACCGCCTGGACGTTTACCAAAGGCGCCAGGCTCAGCGCCTTCACCCCCACCCATGCAGAAGTACGTTTCGGCTATGAAGGCGGCCTGCCCCCCATCCAGCTGACGCTGAAAGACGGCCGGCAGGTATTCGTCCGGGGGATTATTGACCGCATTGACCGCTACGCCGGGGATGAAGGCGTGTACCTGCGGGTGGTGGATTATAAATCCGGCGAAAACAAAATCCAGCCGGCCCGGGTATTCTGGGGGGCTCAGCTGCAGCTGCTTTTGTACCTGAAAGCTGCCCTGGCTGCCGATGAAAACGCCCAGCCTGCCGGGGCTTTCTACATGCATGTGGCAGATCCCCTGCTGGCAGATGAAAAGGAACAGGCCGAAATAGAAGATGCCCTGGCCCGGATGCTGATGCTGCGGGGCGTAGCGCTGAAAGACGTGGCCATCCTGGAAAAAATGGACAGCGGCACACCGCCGCTTACCATGCCCCGCACCGTGCTCAAAGACGGAAGCTTTTTGAAGGGCAGCCCGCTGGCCTCCCTGCCGGATCTGCATGCGCTCATCAGCCACGCTGCAGAATGTGCCGGCCAATTGGCTGAAAAAATGCACAGCGGCCACATTCAGGCTTCTCCTCTGTGCGATTCAAACGGAAACGGGCCCTGCGACAGGTGCGATTATGCCGCCGTATGCCGCAAAGACATCCGCCGTGGCAATTCTGCTGTCCGATCCATGGATAACCTGTCCTTTGACGAACTGCTGGAAAAAATCAATCACCAATAAAAGAGGGAGAAGCACTCCGCTTCTCCCTTTTTTCATTCAGTCTTTCTTTTTGAAGATCACCAATTTGCTGGCCACATAATTGAAGATGACCACCAGCACATTCATCAAAAGCTTATCCACCTGATGGGGCAGGAAGAACAGGCACAGGGTGTACAGCCCCAAATCAAAAATCAGGTAGGAAAGCACCCGGGCCGATACGAACAGCCCGAATTCCTTCCAGGCGCCGTTTTCCCTGGTCTTTTCGCTTTTGAATACAAAACGCTTGTTGGTAAAAAAAGCAAACAGCACGGAAACGATCCATGCCACCGCATTGGAACCGTTGCCAATGAGGACATAGGCAGCACTGCCCTCGGGATGATTTTCCATACCGAAAACGCCGGTCAGCAGCCAGTAAACCACCCAGTTGACCAAGGTAGTCATGACCCCGAAAATTACATAAACGATCAGTTCCTTGATTCTTTCATCCCTCAGAAGGGTTTTGATCTTTTCCTTCACCTGTATTCACCTTCATTCTGATACTTCAGCGTATCGCCATCATCTCCCCGGGCATAGGACGCCGCCAGAAAAGCGGATTTTTCCTTCACCTGGGGTGTTTTTTTTCGTGCCGTGATAAAAGATACCTGTTCTGCCGTAAGTGCGATCACCGTAATGTTCTGGTATTTTTTATCGCCTTCCATCCACACCCGGATGGGCCGATTATGCTGCAGGGAGTACTGAAACAGCCGGTTCAGCATGTCTTTCTTCCTCCGCTTTCCAGATAATCACGTCTTCCCATTCGCTTTCATATACCCGGTCAAAATACGCATCCAGCGCAGCACGGTTTACCATGTCCATTTCCCCGTATTCATGGGAGGAGACCAGAATATAATCCACGCCATACTTCTCCAGCACATGCATATTCCCGGCAGGATCCGCATAGAAAGCGCGGATATCCGCTTTGCGCTCCGCCGTATTATAGCCATGGTAATAGAGCCAGCTGTCTGTGCCGCAGATAATCCTGCGCCCGGCCAGGGAAGGAACAAAATTCAGATGCTGGGTGCCGGTCATAAATACGGCATCTTCTTCCGTATTTTTTTCCACATATTCTGCCGCTTCCACATGGGATCGGGAGAACACTTCCCAGTCCGTATTCATTTCCGTCAATACAGCCAGGGTGCCGCTGAAAAAAAAGCAGATGCAGCAGAGCACGGCAATCACCGGCTTGCAGCGCATTCCCTTCAGCTTGCCCAACAATTCAAAGCCGTAATCCGCCGCCAGCACGGCGCACAGCATATACCACACGCAAAAGAGCTTATAGTTATCATAGGCATTGGGCTGGAACTGAATGAATTCAGCCGCCAGGAAAATCACAAAGGCACCACAGGCAATGAACCGGCGTTTTTCGTTCTTTTCCAGCAGAGAGAGCAAAATCAGAACAAAAGGCAGCCCCACATTCTTGATCCAGAACCAAAGCCAGCTGTCCGGCATGCCCAATTCCCCATTGACCCAATTAAACCGGAAATTGAGGAAAGTTTCGTTGCCCACCGCCTGGCTGAATGTCCAGGCAAACAGCTGAGGTGCCGCCAGCAGAACCGCCACGCCGCCATAGATCAGCCAGCCAAGCAGGGTTTTTCCCAGCTGCTTGCGGCTGCGGATCACGTCATAGAGCATCCAACCGGCGCTCATGAGCCCCAAAGCCAGGAAACAATGGGTGTTCACCATGGGCAGCATGGCAGCCATCACGCCAAGGAGCAATAATTGCCGCACCGGCACCTGCCGCCGGGTGAAAACGGAAACGGGGCCATCCACTTCCATCCGCAGGCTCACCCCAAGGGGCAGCCCATCCGCCGGGCGCAGGTAATCATACAAAAGATACATGCAGGGCAAAAGCAGCGTCCATCCACCCAGGGTGGTGCGCTGGGGCAGCATCATATCCACAATCACATTGCTGCAGCGCAGGTTATAGGTGGCATATTCCGCATGATTGGCCGGGGTCTGATACCAGCCGTTCAGTACTGCTTTGATGCGCTCCCACAGCCCCACGGCACTTTGCAGTTCATTATTCCCGGGGGATCCCAGGCTCACCCCCTGCATATCTACCAGATACATAAATCCCAGACCGCCGTTGAGGAAGAAAAGGAGCACCGCCAGCACAGCGCCATTTTTCGTTTGGGCCATGCGATGGGCCAGAACGGCATAGCCGGAAAAAGTAAGGGCCATCATAAAAATGCCGGGCACCATGAACGCCGCCCTCAGATCCCACCCCAGCAGCATGAACGTGGTGGAAAGCGTATCGCTGAGGAAGGGGTAGTTCAGCTGTTCCCCGGGCAAAATCACATATTCCGGGGGAAAGGGCATGTTCCGGCTGCCGGCTGCAATGGAAAGATGCAGAAACATATCACCGTAAGTGGTCATGCCCGTATGCAGCGTTCCGTCCACCGGGCGCAGCACATGGGTCCACTGCAGGAAAGCGCCGATCAGCGTCAGCGGCAGGGATACAAAAAGCAGGGTGCGCAAAAGATGCCTGTCATCCTCCGAAAAGCCGGATGCCGGATGCTTGTCCCGGCAAAAAAAGCAGACGGCTGTCAGCAGCATCAGCGGCGCCATGGCCAGCAGCTGCGCATCCATCCCAAACGTGCCGCACACAAAGGCGCAAAGGGCTGGCAGCCACATCATCAGCCCAAGCCCCAGCGCAAGCCCCAGCCACACCCGGGCAATCACAGCTTTTCTGGGCAGCAGAAAATGGGCCATGCATACGCCTGCCCCTTCAAACAGTACAAAATACACCAACGCCAGCATCTTCGGCCTCCAAAACAGTCATTCATCTTATTATAATCCATCCTGCGAAAAAACGCAATTTTTTGAAAGAGAATTCACGCGATGTTTACATCTGAGTGCTTGTATGGTATAATTTTTCGTGAATATGAACGAAAGCGGGGGCTTTTTTCATGCGCTGCGGATGTCCTGAATGCGGCAGTTTTATGATTCATTCCGAAAGCGATCATGCCTGTGTATGCCCGGACTGCCTGGCCCGCTGCTATGCCTGCCAGGGTACCGGCACCGCCCTGTCCCGGGAAGAAATTCTGGGCATGAAGCGGATGATGGAAATCAAAACCACGGATGAACGCATCCGGGATGCACAAAAACGGGATGAATAAATATGTTAAAAAAGAACGATCAGATTACCGTTGATATCGAACGCTTCGGTTCGGAATGCGGCATTGCTCATCTGGATGGCATGACGCTTTTTGTTTTGGGTGCCTTGCCCGGAGAAAAGGTAGTAGCCCGGGTGCAAAAAGTAGAAAAAAAATATGCATTCCTCAAAACGCTGGAAGTATTGCAAGCCCATCCCCAGCGTGCCGTGCCGCCCTGCCCCTATTATGAAAAATGCGGCGGCTGCGCAGCCCAGCATATGGAATACGCCCTGTCCCTGCAGATGAAACGGGAAAAAGTGCAGGATGCCCTTGCCCGCATCGGCGGCCTTAGCGTGGAAGTGCCCATGCCCCTTGGCATGGCGGATCCTTTCCATTACCGCAACAAAACCGCCCTGCCCGTGGGCGAAAAGGACGGAAAGGTGCAAATGGGCTTTTATGCACCCCGGAGCCACCGGATTGTGAATATTGACCGCTGCCTCATTTCCAAGGAAGAAAGCAATCAGGTGCTGCAGACAGTGCGCAGCTGGATGGAAAAATTCCAGATTTCCCCTTATAACGAAGTGACCCGCAAAGGCCTTGTGCGCCATGTGATGAGCCGGGTATCCAAACAAGGGGACGTGATGGCCGTAATCGTGGCCGCCTCCCCTTCCCTGCCCCACAGCCGGGAATTGATTGCCATGCTGCGGGCACAGATTGCGGGGCTGAAGAGCGTATACCTGAATGTGAACCGGCGGGGAGACAATGTGATCCTGGGCACGGAAAATCATCTGCTATTTGGCGAAGAAAGAATGCAGGATACCCTGCTGGGCCTTTCCTTCTCCGTTTCGCCCCTGTCCTTTTTCCAGGTGAACCCGGTGCAGACGGAAGTGCTGTATCAGACTGCCCTGGATTTTGCCGATCTCAAAAGTACCGAAACCGTGGCGGACCTTTACTGCGGCGCCGGCACCATTTCCCTTTTGCTGGCCCAAAAAGCAAAGCAGGTCATCGGCATTGAAATCGTGCCACCGGCTATTGAAGACGCCAAAGAAAATGCCCGGGCAAACGGCATTGAAAACGTACAGTTCCACGCCGCTGCGGCGGAAGAATTGCTGCCCAAGCTGGTGCAGCAAGGGCTGAAGCCGGACGTGGTGATGCTGGACCCGCCAAGGAAAGGCTGTGAAGAGGCCGTTCTGGAGGCCATCTGCCAATGTTCCCCGGAAAAAGTGGTGTACATCAGCTGCGATGTGGCCACCCAGGCCCGGGACGCCAAATACCTCACCGCCCACGGCTATGCCGCCCAAAAATGCCAGAGCGTGGATATGTTCTGCCTCACCAGCCATATTGAAAACGTACTGCTGTTTGTCAAAGCACAGGAGGAAAAAAATGAGTACCTTTGCAACCCTTGAAGAAGCCCGCGCTTATTTTACCGGTGATCGTTTTGCCATGAACTGCGGCATCACCATTGATGAACTGGATGAAGACAAATGCCTGTGCAGCATGCCCGTAACGGCGGAAATCAAAAACGCTGCCGGGGGCGTGATGGGCGGCGCCCTTTTTACCCTGGCAGATTTTGCCTTTGCGGTGGCCAGCAATAATGTACATCATACCACTGTGGCCCAGCAGGTGAGCATCAATTTTTTAAGCGGCACCCGGGGCAGCCGGCTGTTTGCCCGGGCCGCCTGCAAAAAGGACGGCAAAACCACCTGCGTCTACAACATCGATATCACCGACGATCTGGGCCGGGATATTGCCCAGTTCATCGGCACGGGATATAAGCTGTAACACTTGTCAAAGGTGCTGCCGCTTTTCGCACCGCAGCAAAAAACCACGGAAAACCGTTTGTTCGGCTTTCCGTGGTTTTTTATTCTCTTCTTTATTCCACCAGGATGGCACAGCCGCTGCGCAGGGCAAACAGCCAGGTTTCTTTCACCGGCATGCCGGTAATCTTCTCCAGCGCTTTGCGGTACATCTGCATCTGCATCCGGTAGCGTTCCAGAATTTCCTCCGGCTCCGCATGGTCTGTTTTATAGTCCACCAACACCCATTTGTCCCCTTCCCGAAAACAAAGGTCGATAACCCCCTGAATCAGGGTATGGTTCTCCCCAGCCAGATTAAACGCCCATTCCCGCTGCACCTGAGGAGATAGGAACATGCGCTTTCCCAGTTCGCTCTGATAAAAGCCCTTGAGCCAGGTAAGGCGCACGGCATTGCGCTCCGCTGAGGTGAGGAGATTGCGTTTCTGCAATTCCTCCATAGCTTCCCGGTATTGGCCGTTTGCCGCCAGATGCATTTCCATCAGCCCCAATACCCGATGGGTGATGGTTCCCCGAAGGGCCGGCGTGATATCTTCCTGCGCAATAAAGGAAGGCACCGGGCTTTCCTCCTGCATGATACGCTTGTCCGCCGGGGATTCCCAGGCATCCTCCTGCATGCGGATGGATTTGACCAAGGCCGAAACGGATGTTTTCAGGGTGTCCGCCGGGGGCAGAGGCCTTTCCATCCGGGCAAGGGTCTTTTCATCCGGCTTATCCACGGCAAGCGCCGGCACATCCATATGCTGCCGGAGCAGGAAGGTATTTTCATCCGCTTTTTCAAAGGTCATCCGCCAGATGCTGCCGTTTACTGCCTCAAACTGCCCTTCCTTTCCCCCTTCCAGAGACTGCATGATCCAGTCCAGCATGCAGGATGCATGACCGGCGGCATAAGCCGTTGGGGGCTGCCGCCATTTTTCCAGGCAGGCACCCATTTTTTTCGGCGCACCGATGATGATGAGCCTTTCCTCCGCACGGGTCATGGCCACATACAAAAGCCGGGCTTCTTCTGCAATCTGCTCTTTCTTTTCCATGGCCTTCAGCGCCTGCTGGGCAAAGGTTTCCCGGGTCAGGCGTTTTTCGGCATCCACATATTTCAAGGCCGCTCCATGACGCATGTGCAACCGGAGGGTGGTCTCCCTGTCCTTATTGAACTGCCGGGCCGTTTCCAGCAGGAACACCACCGGGAACTGCAGCCCTTTGGATTTATGCATGGTGAGGATGCGCACCACATCTTCATTTTCGCCCAGGGTCTTGGCCGTTTTCATATCATCCCCGGCATGGAGCCGGTTCACCTCCCGAAGGAAGGCTGAAAGGCCGTCTGCGGCAGCTTCCCCCTGGGCTCTTTCGGTCAGCAGGCGCAGGTTTGCCTGGCGCAGTTCACCATCCTCCTGTGCTCCGGCACGCATATACAGCCCGGATTCTTCCATCACCCGGCTCATCAGCCGCTCCAGCGGCAAATGAACGGCACAGAAACGCCATTCGCAAAGCTGTTGCCAGGCATCCCGGGCTTTCCGTGCCAGCGGGCTGTTTTCTTCCATCAGCTTCACAAAAGCCTGATGAAAAGGCGCATGAGGCGTCTGATCCACCAGCCGGATGCGGGCCAGTTCTTCCTCGCTGAAATCAAAGCAGGGACAGCGCAGGGTACTGAGCAGGGGAATATCCTGCAGGGGATTATCAATCACCCGCAGAAGGTTCATCATATCCGTTACTTCCGGCAGGTCATAAAACTGAGCATCCGCATCGCTGTACACAGGAATGCCGGCCTGCTGCAAGGCTTTGGCAATATAAGGCGCCCGGCCGGAAGCATTGCGGATGAGCAGGGCAATATCCCGATACCGCAAAGGTCGGCTGCCCTTTCCTTCCGCCACCTGCACGGTGTGCATCATTTCTTTGATCTTCCGGGCCACCAGCGCCGCTTCGTAGCGGTAAGCCTTTTTCAGTTCCCCCGTGCTTTCGCCGTCTTCCTCCTCTTCCCCATGCAGCAGAATAATTTCCACCGGGGCGCCGGCCCGCTTGTTGCCGCCGGGATAGAGCCGGGCCGCTTCGTCATATTCAATTTCCGTTTCCTTTTCCCGCATGGCATGCATAAACACCTGGTTCACTGCCTGCAGCACATTATCGTCCGAACGGAAATTCTGCTGGAAGATGATCTTGCGGCCGGGGGCGTTTGCCTCTTCGGAATAGGTATTGTATTTTTGAAGAAACAGCGTAGGGTCCGCCAGGCGGAAGCGGTAAATGCTCTGCTTCACGTCCCCCACCATAAACATCATATTGTTCTGATCTTGATGCAGCGCCGTCAGGATGGCTTCCTGTATGCCGGAAACATCCTGATATTCATCCACAAACAGGGCGTCAAACCGGCTGGCCACATCCTGCCGCACCGCATCCTGCTGTAAGGCTTTGAACGTCAGATGTTCCAGATCGCTGTAATCCAGATAATTGCGGCTCTGCTTCAGGCTGAAATACAATTCCATGCTGCGCTTTGCCAGGGCAAAAATGGCACGGAGGGCCGGCAGGGTATGTTCAATATCCGCCCGGGCTTTCTCCATATCCCCGGGAAGCAGGGCCCGGGCTTCTTTTACACGCTTTTTCCATTCCTCCCGGCAGGCACGGTAGCGTTCCGTCAGTTCCGCATCATCGGTGGGCTGGGCTTTTTTGCTGGAAAGCTTGGCAAAGGCAATCTCCCCGCCGTTGGCCGTTCCCTGCCGGGCCTCCCGGATCATCTGCCGCGTCAGCTGGCCGTCCAATTCCACGGTGGGCTGATACTTTTCCGGAAAACCAAACCGCCCGGCCATCTGTTCCATCCGGCCCATCATTTCTTCCGCACCGGCAAGATGATCCAGAGCAACCCGGGACAAAAGCTGCATCCACTTTTCCAGGCTGTTTTCCCTTATGCTCTTTTCTGCCCATACAAAGGGCTCTGCCTGAGCCAGAAGGAAGTTTTCCGTCTGCCGCAGCATCTGTTCAATCTGAGCATCCTCAAACTGCTCCGCCAGGGCCCGGGCATCCGCATCCGGAGAAGCATACATTTCTTCCATGGCCTGGTCCACCGCCCGTTTGTGCATAGCCTCCAGCTTGTCCTGATCGGCAATGCGGCACATGGGGTCGATGCCCACCGCTTCAAAATGTTCCCGCAAAATACCATAGCAAAATACATGCAAGGTGCAGATACGCGCTCTTGGCATCAGCATGAACTGCCGGCGCAGGTGGGGATCTTTTTCCCCTTCCTTTTCCAGCTTATCGCTGAGCCGCTCCCGCATTTCTCCGGCAGCCGCCCGGGTGAAGGTGACGATCAGCATGCGGTCAATGCGGCCGCCTTCCCGCAAAAGAGAAAGCACCCTTTCCACCAGCACCGCCGTTTTGCCGGAACCTGCCGCCGCGCTTACCAGCACATCCGGGTTCCGGGCAGAAATTGCAGCCTGCTGCGCAGCCGTGAATTGCATACTGTCACCTCGTTTTCAGGATAGAATCTGCATTTATTGTATACCAAGTGTAAATTTTCTGCAAGAATTGGCGCGCTTTTTCTGCCTGTACTTGCCAAGCAAAGAAAAAAGTGGTATAGTATCTGCGAAGGTTCCTTTCTTCGCTTTTGCGTTGAAAGTGGCGTTTCAGGAAGCATAAATACGCTTCTTTTCAAAAAAAGTGGCGAATGTTGCCCAAATTTATTCCAAAATAGAGGAATTTTGCTGTTCATGTCGAATATGAGCAGCAAATCTTTCACACGAAGAGGAGACGCTTTTCATGGCAATGGTAATGGACATCGGCGTGGATCTGGGCACAGCCAGCGTAGTGATTCACGGCAAGGGAAAGGGCAGCGTACTCAATGAGCCTGCCGTCATCGCCTTTGACCGGGATACCCGCAATGTGCTGGCCGTGGGGGAAGACGCCCACAGCATGCTGGGCCGTACCCCCGGGAATATTCAGGTCATGCGCCCGCTGGCGGAAGGCATGATTGCCGATTTTGATCTGGCAAGCGCCATGCTGCGGTATTTTGTGACCAAAGTATCCGGCAAACACCTCATCGGCGGGCCCCGGGTGCTTTTGTCCGTGCCCCAGGGTGTGAACGAATCCGAACGGCACCAGTTGATTTCCGCTCTGTTTGAAGCAGGCGCCCGGCGTACCTATATCATGGAACGTCCGGTGGCAGCGGCCCTTGGCGCCGGCCTGCCCATCGGCGATGCCTCCGGCCAAATGATCTGCGATATCGGCGGCGGCATGACGGAAATTGCCGTGCTTTCCATGGGCCGCATGGTGGTGCGGGAAATTGTGAAAATCGGCGGTGATGCCTTTGACGATGCCATCATCCGCTATCTGCGCCGCAAGCACAATTTCTTCGTAGGCCCCCTGACGGCGGAGGATCTGAAAATCACCATTGGTTCCGCCATCGCCCGGAACGAACAGTTTTATATGGAAGTGACCGGCCGCAACCTGCTCACCGGCCTGCCCAAGCTCATGCGCATCACCAGCGATGAAATCACCGAAGCGCTGGAAAATCCCCTGCAGGAACTGCTGGAAGCCATCCACGGCGTATTGGAACACACCCCGGCCGAGCTGGTGGCCGATATTTATGATTCCGGCATGGTACTCACCGGCGGCGGCGCCATGCTCAGCGGCCTGTGCGAAGCCATCCGCCTGTCCCTGAAGGTGGAATGCCGCCTGGCGGAAGAACCCCAGGAATGCACCGCCCGGGGCTGCTGCATGATCCTGGAAAACTGGCAGGATATGAGCAAATTCCTGGCCAGCAAAAAAAGAAGATAAATTGCAAAGGTCTCCGTGCTGCAGCGCGGCGGCCTTTTTTCATTTCATTTCCCGGGGGCTGTAGCCGTACTGACTGCGGAATGCCTTGAGAAACGCACTGTAATCCCGGAAGCCTGCCTGGGCCGCCGCCTGCAATACCCTTTCCCCTTCCCGGAGCCTGTCACAGGCAAAGGACAGCCGCTTCTGGCGGATGTACTGGTGCACACTGCAGCCGGCATGCTGGCGGAAGGTGTGCATCAGGTGAGAGGAACTGATGAAAAAGCGTCGGCTCAGCTGCTCCACCGTCATTTCTTCCGAAAGATGGCTGTTGATATACTGAAGGATTTCCTGTACCTTGGGATCCGTACGCACGGATGCCATAGGCCGGGGCGGCAAAAGGGCCAGCTGCCCGTTCAACTCCAGCAGAAACTGGATCAGCCAGGTGTCCTGCATCAGCCGGGCGCCGGGCAAATCGCTTTTCAGGCTGCGCTCCATGCCGGTCAGCTTTTCCATCAGCCGGCCGCGGTGGGACGGCACAGGCCGGTACAGCGCTCCATCCCCCTGCCGGGGAGCAAAAGGTCCCAGCAGAGCTTCTTCCCCAAAGGAACACAGAAAGCTGTCCTTCACCCACAGGATCATCCGCTCGTATTCTGTTTCCCCGTGGAGAATGGAACGATGAATCTGCCCCTGGGGAATGAGCAGCATATCCCCGGACTGCAGTTCATAGCTGTTGCCTTCCATAATGTAGGTAACTCTGCCTTTTAAGCAAAACACCATTTTATGAAAATCATGACTGTGGGCTTCAAAGTCCGCATCCCGTTTGTCCGTGGAGTGAAACAACCGGTACGGTTCATTCAGATAACCTCTGGAAACGCTTTCGTTCATGTACATCACCATAAAAAGCAGTTTTTGCAATATTTTGTGCATATTATACCCTATATAAGGAAAAAATACAATGCTATAATAATGTTAGCGAAAAATAAAAGAGGTGGGCATCATGAAAAAATTTCTGAAAAACTATTGGTTTATCCTCAGCATGCTGCTAGGCATTGTGGCCGGCTGTATCACCGGTGCATTCTGGCCCGGCGCAACCGCCCTGGAACCCCTGGGAACCCTGTTCATCAACCTGATGTTCTGCGTGGTGGTGCCCATGGTGTTCTGCTCCATCGCTTCCGCCATTGCCAATATGAAAAGCGCCAAGCGCGCCGGCAAAGTGATGGGCACCACGGTGATCACCTTCTTCGTCACCGCCGGTATTGCCGCCCTTGTGATGTATGTGGTCACCCTGCTGGTCCCCGGCGGCCTGGTTTCTTCTTCTTATAAGGCTGAAGCCGGCGAGGTGGCCGAAACCCTGGGCTTTGCCGATATGATTATCAATTTCTTCACCAAGCCGGACTTTGTGGAACTGCTCTCCCGTCGGGCTATGCTGCCCCTGATCGTCTTTGCCATCCTGTTTGGCTTTGGTGTGCAGATGGCCGGTGAAAAGGGCAAGGGCGTGGCCAAGGGCCTGGCCAATATCACCGACTGCATCCTGAATGTGGTCAAAATCATTTCCTACTATGCCCCCATTGCATTCTTTGGCTTCTTCGCCTATCTGGTGGCCACTTACGGCCCCTCCCTTATCAGCGATTACGGCAAAACCCTCATCATCTATTATGTGATGTGCTTTGCCTACATGTTCATCTTCTTCCCCATCTACGCCCGCATCGGCGGCGGCAAGCATGGCATCAGGGAAATGTTCCGCCACCTGTTCAAGCCGGCTGCCGTATCCTTCGGCACCTGCTCTTCCGTCGCCACCATCCCCACCAATATGGAAGTTGCTGAAGATACCGGTATTCCCAAGGAAGTATCCGATGTGGTACTGCCCCTGGGCGCCACCATGCACATGGACGGCTCTTCCATGAGCGCCATCATCAAAGTAGCTTTCCTCTTCGGCCTCTTCGGCATGCCTTTCAACACCGGCAATGCCATCCTGGCCATCATCGTGGCCATCTTCTCCTCCGTAGCCATGAGCGGTATCCCCGGCGGCGGCGGCGTGGGCGAACTGGTGCTGTGCACCCTGTTCTTCCCCAATCAGATGGAAATTGCTTACCCCATTGCCATTGCCCTGGGTAACCTGGTAGACCCGCCGGCTACCATGGTCAACGCCGCCGGTGACTATGTGGTGTCCTATATCGTGTGCCGCTTCACCGAAGGCAAGGATTGGCTGGACAAGGCCATCGCCGCCCGGAAGGAAAAGAAATCTGAAGAAACAACATTGTCGGAATATGACAGAATCAAAACAAAGTATCAATAACCAAGCAAACAGAAACCGTTCGTGGTGCGTTGCCCCACACCCCATCCAAAACATGGCCCCTGGACTCTTCCTGCGGATGGAATGGACTGTATATTGCAAACACTTTCCCGCAGGAAATGGATAAATTCAGAAAGTTGTCTGAAAAAACACAGGAGCCTGTAAAGGACGTGCGGAACCACCATCCACGGGCTGGGCGGTGGAACACCGCCTGCCGGACGCTTATGCATCCGGGGAAAATGTGAAAAACGCCGGTAGAGAAAGCGAACTTTCTCTCCGGCGTTTTCTCGTTTTCGTTGCGCCCATGGAGGCGTTGATTTGCTTTGTACACATCTGATGTTTCGGAATATAAAGCTAACGGGAGGGGCAAGCACCTCCCCAAAGGCATCCGTTGCCTCACGTTTCGCGCGGAAAAACGATTGATTCCTCCTTCCGCTTCATCGCGGAAACGGGTGCAGGGTGAAAGAGGCGACCGACCCTCCGGTGGAGGGTGGGGCGGAAAGCCGCAGGAAGCTGAATGAATCAACCGAAACAAGCATTGGGAGCGCCCGCATCCAAGGCGTAGATTGAGATTGCGGAACCGTTGCCCCCTCCCCGGTTACACATCCGTTCATTTTCTGTTCAGATAATCCAGAGCCGCCTGCCATGCATTTTCACTGCTTGTTTCAATATCCGGCACCACCATACGCCCGTTCGTTTCGCCGGAAGGGCGCAGAAAACGCTTGTGGGAAACAGAGGCATAAAGATGGGAATTTTCAAGCGCCACATAGGTGATATCGCCATAGTGATTGGGCATATTGGAGGAAGGTTCGCCTATGAGGGTGCCCAGTTTGCCGTCTTGCACATAGACACACAGCATGGTAGCGGAAGAATAGGTGAAACGATCGCACAGCACCACCAGCTGCACCCGGCTATTCTGCCGTGCGGAAGCATTGGGCGCATTCCGGAACGTACCGGATGAACGAAGATAGCCTTTCTGGGTTTTGGCCGCCGGAGAATAGCGAACAAGGGTACCATAATTCGGTGCCTTCATGCCCATGGCTTCCAACAGCCGCTCGCAGGCATTGGAGGAACCGCCGCCATTGCCCCGGGCATCGATGATTACTTTGGTACAGCCGCCCTCTACCGCCTTTTTCAGTTCATTGGCGATGGATTTCAGGTTTTCATCATCATCGCAGGAAACAAACCGCACCACGAAAATATCGCCTTCCATGTACCATTGGTTTCTCTCCGGCAATGCAGCTGCTTCTGTTGTTTCCGGGGGCACATACCAGCCGCAAGTCACCTGGCTGCCATCGTTCAAAGTAACAGTGAAGGTATCTTTTTCCACATTCACCCCGGCTACTTTCAGAAGGTTTTCGGACGTGAAATAGTTATTGTAATTAATCCTGACGGCCATTTCATTTTCCGCCGGAAACAGGTGATCTATGGTATCAAAAATCTGTTCAATGGGCACATCATCCACAGCGGTGATCCATTGATCCGTCACGCCGTTTGCATCGGCATAGTACATTTTGCCCTCCCGGAAGGAATGGTAAATCAGCACTTCTTCGCCATACTGCCAGGAAAGCTTGGTATGCCCGTCCCCAAAGACGGTCAGGTATTCCGCCGTGACACTCATGAAAGCATCCACAGTCATTTCTTCCTGAGTTGCTGCCACATATTTCTCTTTGGCAGCAAGATACGCCGTTTGATCACTGCCGTCAATAAAAAAAGGATGCACTCTTTCCACATAATCAATCATCTGCTGCCTGTCCTGCTGCACCTGCTGAGAAGACAGAACCGTATCCCCCGGCAAGGGAGCAGGCCGGGCAACACCCGTGCCGCCCAGGCTGATCGGCATGTTGTACAGGCAAATGGCCGCCGCAGCCAATATCACAAAGCCAATTCCGGCAAAAATCAATCTTTTCTTTTTCTTTCTTGTCATGGAATCACCCCCATCATTGTATACAGTAGCAAAGCATAGCAGAATTGTCCTTTTCTGTCAAACAGAAGCAAGAATTGCTCTTGTCAGAACACCTTATATTTGCTATAATCTCACAAAAACAAAGGAGATGAATGCCATGGCAGCACGGCAGGAAAAGCAAGCTTTCCGAAAGAAAATACGTGCAGAAATGCAGCTGATTCCTGATGAGTATTTCCATCAAGCCGGGCAAGTCCTGTGCCGTCAGGTAGCGGAAAGCGAAATTTACCGGCAGGCGAAAACCATCTTCTGCTTTGTATCCCACGGCAAGGAGCCAAACACCTATCCCCTGCTGGAACAGGCGCTGGCAGACGGAAAAACCCTTTGCGTGCCCCTGTGCAAAGCTGAAGGGGAAATGGACGCCAAAGTGATCCATTCGCTGAACGAATTGCAGCCCGGTGCCTACGGCATTCCGGAACCTGGGGAGAATGCCGAAACCCTGCTTCCTTCTCAAATTGATCTGGCCATCATTCCCTGCCTGGCTGCTTCCAGAGACGGCAAACGGCTGGGCAAAGGCGGCGGCTATTACGACCGGTTTCTGGCGGCATATACAGGCAAGACCGTGCTGCTGTGCCCGGAAAAACTGATTTTTGACACCATCCCCACCGAACCTCATGACATTTTGCTGCCGAAAATCATCACCGAAAAGGAGGCTTGACCATGACGGATTTTAACCGCATCCGCGCCTATTACCAGCATTTTGATGAAGATCATCGGCTGCAAAACGACGCCAGCGGACGGCTGGAATACGAAATGACGATGCAGATTCTGCAGGAGCATTTGCCGGAAAAAGGCCGGATACTGGACCTTGGCGGCGCCACCGGCGCATACAGCTTTCCCCTGGCCAAAATGGGGTATGAGGTGTGGTTGGCAGATCTGTCTGAAGCATTGCTGGATATCGCCCGGAAAAAGGACACAAAAAATGTTCTGAAAGGCTGCAACATCGTCAACGCCACCGATCTTTCCATCTATGCTGACGGCTTTTTCGATGCGGTCATCGCCTTCGGCCCCTTCTATCACCTGACGGAAGAAGGAGAGCGGCAAAAAGCCGTCCGTGAAATCCATCGGGTGCTCAAGCCGGCTGGAAAAGTGCTGGCCACCTTTATCCCCTATCTTTCCGGCAGCATCGCCATTGTGGATCGCTACCTTTTCGCCCCCTATCAGGTGAACACAGAAAACCTGAATGAAGTGTTTTCTTCCGGCAAATTCAACAATCTGGCACCCGTGGGTTTTCAGGAAGGTTACTACGCCGAATCCGAAGAAATGGAACAGCTTTTCCGTGCCCACGGCTTCCAAAAACAGCTGATGCGCTCCATCCGGGGTTTTGCCTATGAAAAGGAAGAGAGACTGTATCAGATGGAAGACCCGGCCATGAAAGCAAAAATCTTTGATCTGATCCATCAAACCGCAGCCCGAAAGGAAATCATTGAAACCTGCGGCCATGCGGTGTACATTGGAGAAAAAAGTTTATGATAGACGAAGCAGAGGCCTGAGCGGCCCCTGTACCCCGCGGCTGGAGCATTGTTCCGTAACCTCAATTTACGCCTTGGTCGCTGACGCTCCAATGCTTATTTCGGTTGATTCATTCAGCTTCTTGCGGCTTTCAGCCGCACCCTCCACCGGAGGGCTGATCGCCTCATTCACCCTGCACCCATCCCTGCGAACGAATAACCGTGCATTTTCAATACTTGTATCCGCACGAAACTTTGGGAACGAATCTCTGTGAGTCCACGGGCTCAATGAAAACATAAAAAAGAACGGCTGAGAAAACGCATTTTCCCGCCGTTCTTTTTTATTTTCCCCAGATGCACAGCATCCGGCAGGCGGTGTTCCACCGCTCAGCCCGTAGACCGTCAACAGTATCATACGCCAATAAACATACCGGGTTTTTCCCAGCCAAAATAAGGATACGTTTTCTCTGCTGCGCCGGGAAAGGATTTGTCAGAAAACATTGTAATATCCGGAGGATGGGTCAAGGGACTTATGTCCCTTGTGGGGTGTGGGGCACCGCCCTACAAACGTCCCTCTCCTTTCGACAAACACAAAAACCTTTACTCCACCAGCAGCTGCGCCACTTTTTCCATGGCCTTGACAGCCTGGGACAGCAGCTTTTCCGGGGAGAGCTTGGGATCCCGGAAAAGGATGGAAGGATCCTTGGTGGCGGAGAGCAGCAGCCGCTTATCCGCCTGTTCCAGGGCGGCATAGAGCTTCATGGGTTCGGGGGCTGCAGCCGGGGTCATGCGCATGATGAGGGTGCCGGCCATATGGTTCACCCGATGCACCCCCATTTCGCTGAGGATGCCCCGCAGGTGCGCAATTTCGATCAGGTTCATCACACTGTCCGGAATATCACCGAAGCGATCGATCATTTCTTCGATCACGTCTTCCCGGTCGTTTCGGTTGCGGATGAGGGCAATGCGCTTATACACTTCCATGCGCTGACCTTCACCCCTCACATAATCCGCCGGCAGATAGGCATCGATCTTCAGTTCCACCTGGCAATCCACTTTGCGGCGGATGGTTTCACCCTGTTCGCCCCGGGCTTCCAGCACAGCTTCTTCAATGAGCCGGCAATACATATCATAGCCCACCACAGCCACATTGCCGCTCTGTTCCGGGCCGAAAATGTTGCCGGCGCCGCGGATTTCCAAGTCCCGCATGGCAATGCGGAAACCGGAGCCAAAGGCTGTGAATTCCCGGATAGCCGCCAGCCGCTGCTGGGCCGTTTCAGACAGGCTCTTATCCGGCCGGACGGTGAAATAGGCGTAAGCAATGCGCGTGGAGCGGCCCACACGACCCCGCAGCTGATAGAGCTGCGAAAGGCCAAACTTATCCGCATCAAAAATGATGATGGTATTGGCGGCAGATACATCCAGCCCGTTTTCAATGATGGTGGAGCAAAGCAGCACGTCAAACTTATGTTCGAAGAAATCGTGCATCACGTCTTCCAGCACGGTTTCCTTCATCTGCCCATGCCCCACACCGATGCGTGCTTCCGGCACCAGCGCCCGGAGCCGGGAGGCGAAAGCGTCAATATGCCGCACCTGATTATACAGGAAATACACCTGGCCGCCCCGGTTGATTTCCCGCATGATGGCATCCCGGATGACGGCGTCGTTATAATCCAGCACATAGGTCTGCACCGGATAGCGTTCCTCCGGCGGCGTTTCCAGCAGGCTCATATCCCGAACGCCCATCATGCTCATGTGCAGGGTTCGGGGAATGGGGGTGGCGGACAGGGTCAGCACGTCCACCTTGTTTTTCATATTCTTGATGGCTTCCTTATGGGCCACGCCAAAACGCTGCTCTTCGTCCACCACCAGCAGCCCCAGGTCCTTGAACTGCACGTCCTTGGAAAGCAGCCGGTGGGTACCCACCACAATATCCGCCTTGCCTTCCCTTGCATCCTGCAGGGTCTGCTTTTGCTCCTTGGCACTGCGGAAACGGGACAGCACCCGGATTTCCACCGGGAAATCGCTGAAACGCTTGAGCATGGTGTAATAATGCTGCTGCACCAAGATGGTGGTAGGTGCCAGGAAAGCCACCTGTTTTCCGTCCATCACAGCTTTCATCACGGCACGCAGGGCCACTTCCGTCTTGCCGTAGCCCACGTCGCCGCAAAGCAGCCGGTCCATATTGTTTTCCGATTCCATATCCCGGCTGATATCTGCCACGGCTTTTTCCTGATCCGGGGTCAGCTGATAGGGAAATGCATCCTCAAACTGACGCTGCCAGGGGGTATCCGGGCCAAAGGCATGGCCGGGGGTATTCTGCCGGGCAGCGTAGAGCTGCACCAGATCAAAGGCCAGCTTTTTCAGGCCTTTCTTGACTTTGTTTTTCTGCCGTTCCCAATCATTGCCGGAAAGGGAATTGAGGGACGGTGCTTTATCCTGACCGCCGATAAATTTCTGCACCCGGTCGAATTGATCGGTAGGCACATAGAGCTTATCCGTGCCCTGATACTGGATGAGCAGGTAATCCCGCCAGGTGCCTTCCGTCTGGATGCGGGTGGTGCCCTGGAAAATACCCACGCCGTGGGCTTCGTGCACCACATAGTCTCCCACCTTCAAATCGGTAAAGGCCTCGATCTTTTCCCCGACGGTTTTACGGCTTCGGGTCTTTTTGTATCCGGCGCCGAAAATATCGCTGTCGGACACCACATAAATGCCCGCTTCCGCCATCAGAAAACCGCAGGACAGGGTGCTGGGGTATACACAGCCGCCCTCCGCCGTCATTTTCACCGGAGTGCCCAGTTCAGACAAGGCCGTCTGCAGGCGCTGGCCTCTGGCATCGCCGCCGGATAAAAGCATTACCAGCCCCCCTGCCTTCTGCCAGGCGAGCACGTCGTTTGCCAGTTCCTTGAACCGGGAGATATATTTGGGGGCATTGACCCCGGCAAAGGAAATCAGCCGATCCGGCTTTATATCGCCCATACCCCGGAGGAAATTCTGGAATGTGTAGCAGGCAAAAGGCTGCATTTCTTCCGCAATACGATCCCAGGATTTGAGAAGATTCGCCTGCTCCGGCACGGCTTCCTGCCGCTCCAGGGCCAGCTTGAAATCCTCGGCAAAGCCGCTGATGCGGTCTTCACACCGGCCCTTGACCCGCTCCGGTTCATCCAGCAACACAATGGGATTTTGCATATAATCCCACAGCCCGGCGCAGGGCACATTCAGTGCACCGGCCCACAGGGAAAGAGAGGGGCTCTGCAATCCTTCTTCCAATCGATCCGCATCCTGAAAAAGCCGGGAAACGCCGGCGTCGTACACCCGGAAGGAGGGTACATAGTTTTCCTCTTCCACGTTTTCCGTTTCTTCCGCGTCGGGCATGGGGGGCAGGGCTTTGTCCAGCCCGGTGCCTTCCAGCTTTTTCTGCTGTTTTGCTACCATGTCCCGGATGGCAGGCGCCGCTTCCCCGGGCAGCAGCCATTCCACTGCCGGGTAGAACGCCGCTTCTTCCATTGGATCCAGACTGCGCTGGGAAATGGGATCAAAGGAGCGGATGGAATCCACTTCGTCATCGAAAAATTCAATACGGGTAGCGCCGATTTCTGCCGGGGAAAAGGCGTCCACAATAAAGCCCCGCAGGGCGCACTGCCCCGGACCTTCCACCATATCCACCCGTTCATAGCCCATCCTTACCAGCTTTTCCACCAGCTGCAGGGGCTCGGTAACATCCCCCACTTTCAGGGAAACCGCCTGCTCCGCATAGGCAGCCGCCGGCATATAGCGACTCAGCAGCGCATCAGCCGCCACGCACAATACCTTCACCTCTCCGCGGTATACATGCTGCAATACGGAAAGCCGACGGAACGCTCCTTCCCGGCTGGCCGTGCCCCGGGTGAAATTCATTTCCCCGGAGGGCATATAGGCAGCGCTGCCGGGCAGCCAGGTGCTGATATCGTCCGCCGCACGCATGGCCTGGGCTTCGCTGGGAGAAACGTATAAAACCGGCCGGCCGGTCTTTTTCGCCAGCGCCGCTGCCAGAAACGCCCGCTGACCGTCCGCCATATCATACAGGCAGGTGACCCCTTTTTCGGGCGCGTCAAAAGCCTCCCAAAGCTTAGGGGAGGCCGAAAGTTTTTGCAGAAGTTTTTCAAGCATTGCGTTTATTATAGCGGTTCATGGCAAGGTCGATTCCGTGCTCCGCCCAGCACAGGGCTGCATCCACAGCCAGCAGGTACGCATCAAAGGCCGTCTTTCTTTCTTCTTCCGTGCGGTATTTGCCCAGCACCCAGTCCACCAGATCCCATTCCGGCGGCGGTGCACCTACCCCCACCCGGATCCGGGGAAAATCGCCGCTGCCGGTACACTGCACAATATGCCGCAGCCCGTTATGGGTACCCGGGCCGCCCTTGGCACGCAGGCGCACCTGACCGTGGGGCAGATCAATATCATCCACCACCAGCAGAATATCCTGGGGCTGCAGCTTATAAAACTGCATCACGTCCGAAACCGTGAAGCCGCTGTTGTTCATAAACGTCTGGGGCTTAACCAGCAGCACCTTTTCTCCGCCAATGATGCAATCGCCAATCAACGCACGGCACTTGATCTTCTTGATGGGCGCATTCAGTTTTTCGGAAAGTAAATCCATCACATCAAAACCCACATTGTGCCGGGTGCGGGCATATTCGCTGCCGGGGTTGCCAAGGCCGATAATCGCTTTCATCTGATCTCCCTGAGGCCAAAAGCCTCTATTTCATCCATTGTATGGGCATACATTCCCATCATATATATTATAGCACATTTTTCCGAATGTTTACAACATTATTTCAATTTCCGTTCGTCTTTTTTGCTTTTTCACTTTCCACAGGGCAAAAGGGATAAAAACAAAAAATAAGCCGTTCCAAGGCTTTACTTTCTATGGAAAATGTGGTATACTATATGGGTGGGTCAGTTTTCGCCCGCTGGGCAAAGTTTGACCACAAAGGAGGGCGCGCATGCAGGAAGAACTGAAAGTACTCAGCATTATCGCACCCGACCTGATGGCCGATATCGGCAGGCGTGCTCAGGTGCTCTCCGGCATCGAAAGCATGCAGCCCGTAGGCAGGCGTGCCCTGGCTGCCCGGCTGAACCTGCCCGAAAGGGAAGTGCGCGCAGCCGCTGCCATGCTGAAGGATCAGGGGCTGATCACCATGGATGCCGCCGGCATGCAATTGACGGAAAGCGCCCGGGATATATTGCCCCAGGCACGGGAACTCAGCCGCGCCATGGCCGGTCTTTCCCGGCTGGAACAGGCCCTGTCTTCCCTGCTGAATGTGCCCCATGTGGTGGTGGTTTCCGGCAATGCGGATCAGGATGCCCAGGCCATGCGCGATCTGGGCCGGGCTGCAGCCCACCGGATCCATAAACTGATGCAAAATGGCATGACCATTGCGGTGGCCGGCGGCAGCACCATGCGGGAAGTAGCCCGGGGGATGCAGACAGCCGTGCCCATGGATGTAACGGTGATTCCAGCCCGCGGCGGTATGGGTTCCGGGGTGGAAACCCAGGCCAATACCATCGCTGCGGAGATCGCCCGGAAAGTGGGCGGCAAACACCAGAGCATCCACCTGCCCGATAATATGGATCCTGCCGCCCTGCAGGAAATGATGAAACTTACGGAAGTAGCCGAAACGCTGACACTGCTGCAAAACAGCACGCTGGTAATCCACGGCGTAGGCCGGGCGGATACCATGGCCCATCAGCGCAGGCTCACCGCCGATACCATGGAAATGCTGCAGCGTAAAAACGCCGTGGGTGAAGCATTCGGCGATTTCTTCGATTTTGAAGGCCGCACGGTATGGCAGGCTTCCACCGTTTCCGCCACGCTCAGTCATCAGCCCACCGGCAGCAAAATGGTGGCCGTGGCTGCCGGCGAAAAAAAGGCCGAAGCCATCATCGCTTCCACCCGTCACGATCCCCACGATTCCCTCATCACCGACGAAAGCGCCGCCCGGCGTATCATCGCCCTGCTGGAGGAAACCTAATACTGCTACCTGAGCCCCAACGGGCTTTGGCATAAAAAGAAATTAAAAGGAGTGCCCGTCATGAACAAGAAGACCATCGAAGACGTCAATGTAAAAGGCAAGCGCGTTCTGGTTCGTGTAGACTTCAACGTTCCCATGGATGCCGATAAGAACATCACCGATGAAAACCGCATCGTTGGTGCCCTGCCCACCATCAAGTACCTGCTGAAGAATGAAGCCAAGGTGGTCCTGTGCAGCCATATGGGCAAGCCCCACAACGTATTTAACGAAACCATCAAGCTGAACAAGAAGGAAAAGGCCAAGATCGAAGCCCTGCCCGCTGAAGAACAGGAAGCTGCCACCGCCGCCGCCATCGAAAAGGCCAAGGGCGATGTGACCAAGCTGAGCCTGGCTCCCGTGGCCAAGCGCCTGTCCGAACACCTGGGCCAGGAAGTATTCATGGCCAAGGACGTTATCGGCGAAGATGCCAAGGCGAAGGCTGCCGCTCTCAAGAACGGCGAAGTGCTGGTGCTGGAAAATTTGCGCTTCCACGCTGAAGAAGAAAAGAACGATGCCAACTTTGCCAAGGAACTGGCTTCCTACGGCGAAATTTATGTGAACGACGCTTTCGGCACCGCTCACCGCGCTCACGCTTCCACCGAAGGCGTGGCCCACTATCTGCCCGCCGTTTGCGGTTACCTGATTGAAAAGGAACTGCGCATCATGGGCGGCGCTCTGGAAACCCCCGAACGTCCCTTCCTGGCCATCCTGGGCGGCGCCAAGGTTTCCGATAAGATCGGCGTGATCAACAACCTGCTGGAAAAGGTTGACGTGCTGATCATCGGCGGCGGCATGGCCTACACCTTCCAGAAGGCCATGGGCGGCCGCATCGGCAACAGCCTGTGCGAAGATGATAAGCTGGATCTGGCCAAGGAACTGCTGGCCAAGGCCGCTTACAAGGGCAAGCGCATCGTGCTGCCCGTGGACAACGAAGCCGGCAACGATTTCAGCAATGACTGCCTGCACATCACCGTCCATTCTCAGGAAATTCCCGATGGTTTCGAAGGCCTGGATATCGGCCCCGTGACCCGCGAACTGTTCGTCAACGAAGTGCGCCGTGCCCGTACCATCATCTGGAACGGCCCCATGGGCGTGTCTGAATTCCCCGTGTTCGCCGAAGGCACCCGCGCTGTGGCGGAAGCCGTGGCCAACAACCCCGGCATCACCATCATCGGCGGCGGCGACAGCGCTGCGGCCATCCAGAAGCTGGGCTTCGCTGACAAGGTGACCCACGTGTCCACCGGCGGCGGCGCTTCCCTGGAATTCCTGGAAGGCATCGAACTGCCCGGCGTGGCTGCACTGAACAACAAGTAATAGATTATCGGATTTACCGGGAGGGGGATTCTTTGGAAGGCCAAAGAATCCCCCTCCCGTACCCACCCCAAGAAAGTCAATCCGGAAAGGATATTGTGTGAATACGCCAAAGTCCTGTTCCGTGTAACAAGAAAAATAATCACGGGGAAAGCAGAAGTTGAAGGCAATCCTCTCCCATCCCGAATAGGTTTTCGGAAAGGGGTGCAGGGGGAAACCGCTTTTGACTTCAAAAGAGGTTTCCCCCTGCTATTTACAAGGAGGTTCCATCATGCGTACTCCCATCATTGCCGGTAACTGGAAAATGAACAAGACCCCCGCCGAAGCCAAGGCTCTGGTCAATGAACTGAAGCCCCTGGTGGCCGATGCCAATGCCACGGTTGTGGTATGCGTTCCCTTTGTGGACCTGTGCCCCGTGCTGAAGGCTGTGGAAGGCACCAACATCCACGTGGGTGCCCAGAACGTACACTTCAAGGAATCCGGCGCTTACACCGGCGAAATTTCCGCCGCCATGCTGAAGGAACTGGGCGTGGAATATGTAGTCATCGGCCACAGCGAACGCCGCCAGTATTTCGGTGAAACCGATGCCACCGTGAACCTGCGCACCCTGGCCGCCGTGAAGGCCGGTCTCACCCCCATCATCTGCGTGGGTGAACGCAAGGAAGAACGGGAAGCCGGCTACACCAACGCGCTGGTGGAATACCAGACCCTCATCGCCCTCAACGGCCTCACCGACGACGAAATCAAGAACGCTGTGATCGCCTATGAACCCGTGTGGGCCATCGGCACCGGCCTCACCGCCACCGACGATCAGGCCAACGAAACCATCGGCGTCATCCGCGCCGCCATCGAACGCAAGTACGGCAAGGAAGTGTCCGAAGCCATCCGCATCCAGTACGGCGGCAGCATGAACCCCAAGAACGTCAAGGGTCTCATGGTGCAGCCCGAAATCGACGGCGGCCTCATCGGCGGTGCTTCCCTGAAGGCGGAAGACTTCTCCCTGGTGGTCAACTACGATAAATAATGAAAAAACGGCTCCGGCAATGCATTGCCGGAGCTTTTTTTGTTTCATCCAGGGAAGCTTCTTTTACCATGAAGCGGAACCCTTTATAGAGTCCCCCCAATCCACACGGAATTCCCCTCTTCTCCTTCGGAACAACCGGAGGAGCACCGCTTTTCTTATCAGAATTGTAATAATCCCTCCGTTGACGCAAAGAGGCTGGCATGGTACACTACTGTTTGACGTAAACGCATGTTTATAGCCAGAACATAACGAACCCAGGAGATAGAAAACCATGGAGCATTGTGAGCTGACAGGCTTTTTTTCCGCCGCCCAGCGTGCCCGTTTATTGCAGGCCACCGCACGGCGTTTCAGTGTGCGAACCTATACCGGCGAAGCAGACGCACCCCAGCTGAGTGCGCTGCAGTTTGCCGCCCAGAAGTTGAAGCTGCCCGGCGTGCGGATTGTGATCAGCCATTGTGAAGAAAGCAAACTGTATAAAAAGCTGCCGGGAGTCACCCCTATTACAGGCACGGGCTTGTTTGCCGCTGTGGTGGTGGATACAGAAATTCCCTATGCCAGATACCATGCCGGCATCTGCGGCGAAGCGTTTGTGCTGGAAGCCTTTTCTCTGGGGCTTGGCGCCTGCTGGATCGGCTCTTTCAAAAAAAGCGGCCTGAAAATCGAAACGGCCGATTTTGAAGAAGTGCTGGCAGTGATTCCTTTCGGCACCTTTGACGGCGAGGTATCGCCCCGCAAGCGTAAGAGCCTCAATGATATCTGCACCGGCAACCCCACGGATTGGCCGCTGTGGGCCTATAACGCCGCCGAATGCGTGCGCAGTGCCCCCTCCGCCATGAACCTGCAGCCCTGGCACCTGAACTTTGCCGGCCGCACCATGCTGCTGAGCAAGAAAGGCCTGGGCACCCAGCTGGATCTGGGCATTGCCTTGCTGCACATGAGCCTGGGCGTAGGAGAAAAAGAGCACGTCATCCGCTGGGAAGAAGGAAAACACGTGGCCAGCCTGCTGGCAGAGGATCGGCTGACATGACGTTATTTCAACAGAACGAACAGAAAAATGCGCCACTGGCCGACAGAATGCGTCCTCAATCCCTGGACGAATTCTACGGCCAGCGGCATATTGTGGGCCCGGGCAAATTATTGCGCCGGGCTATTGAAGCAGACAGGCTCACCTCCTGTATTTTTTACGGCCCACCCGGCTGCGGCAAAACCACCCTGGCCGGCATCATCGCCGCCCAGACCAATGCCGCTTTCATCAAAATGAACGCCGTCACCAGCGGTGTTTCGGACGTGCGGGAAGAACTGAAACAGGCGGCGGACCGGCGCGCCATGTTCGGCCAGCCCACTTATTTACTGCTGGATGAATGCCACCGCTGGAGCAAGGCCCAGTCGGATTCCATCCTGCCGGCCATGGAAAACGGCCTGATCCGTTTCATCGGCTCCACCACGGAAAACCCCATGGTCAGCATGACCCCGGCCATTGTGAGCCGCTGCCGGGTGTTCAATTTTGAACCCCTGACCCAGGAAGACGTGGAAAGCGCCATGCTGCGCGCCCTTTCCGATAGTAAAAGAGGGTTGGGCAACATGCAGGTGAAGCTGGACGAAGATGCCCTGCATCACCTGAGCCGCATTGCCAACGGCGATGTGCGCACCGCCCTCAATGCCCTGGAGCTGGCGGTGCTCACCACCCCCACCAAAGACGGGCACATCCATATTACCCTGGATATTGCCGAGGAAAGCATCCAGAAACCCCAGCTGCGCTGCGATGAAACACAGTTTTATGATATGCTGTCCGCCTTTTGCAAATCCATGCGAGGCAGTGATTGCGATGCAGCCCTGCTATGGTTTTCAAGGCTTGTTTATGCCGGGGCCGATCCCCGGATGCTTTCCCGCCGGATCATTGCCCACGCCAGCGAGGACGTGGGGCTGGCCAATCCGGCGGCTATGCTGCAAGCCGTGGCTGCTGCGGATGCGCTGGAAAAGATGGGTATACCGGAAGCCCGGCTGCCGCTGGCGCAGGCCATTGTGGCCGTGTGCACCAGTCCCAAGTCCAATTCCGTTTCCATGGCCATCGATGCCGCCATGCGGGATGCGGAAAAGGGCGGGTTTGGCCCGGTGCCGCCGCACCTGCGGGACAATCACTACCCCGGCAGCGAACGGGTGGGCGCTAAAACCAGCGAAGAATACAAATACCCCCACGATTATCCCGGCCATTGGGTCGCCCAGCAGTATCTGCCGGACGAAGCGTTGGGGGTCAGCTACTACATCCCGTCCGATCAGGGACACGAAGCTAAAATGATCCGGAGGAAATGAATGGCGTACGCTGCATTGAAGCAAAATATCATCGATCAGATCATGGAAGAGCAGGCCAAGCTGGGCTATGATGAAAAGGGAATCCGGCTGTATTATCCCCTGTCTTCCCTGTGCCACATTACCGGAAAACAGATGAATGTGCCGGCGATGGAAGATTTATTGCATGGTTTTGCAAAAGCCGTTCCGGAACTGGGCCCGGTGTGCTATACGCTAACGGAAGAACGATTCTGCTTCCACATCCCGGCGCAAGGGGTCAAATGGGTGCATGATCACACCCCGGAAAACACTTTCATCCGAAAGCTGGTGCAACTGGTTGTGAAACCGGGATGCACCATGGACGATATTCAGCACCTGTTTGAAGCGTACGGCACTGTGCATGTGCAGCCCATGGATTCCGACGAATTCGACACCCTGATGTATTTTGAAAACGGGCCGGATGCTTATTATTACTGTTTTCAGGACGACGGATTTGATATCCGCTATCACCGTTTCCTGTCCGGTGACTATGCCGATTTCGGTTATTGACGGAGGTTTGTTCCATGGCATATTTGCTGCGCTCTGCCCGCTATCTTTCCCACGATGTGCTGAAAGAAGCGGTACAAAAAGGCGATACCGTCATCGATGCTACCATGGGCAACGGCCATGACACCCTGTTCCTGTGCGAACTGGTGGGCGAAGAAGGCCAAGTGATCGCCTTTGACGTGCAGGAAGCTGCCGTGGAAAGTACAAGGAAGCGCCTTGAGGAAGCCGGCGTATTGGAAAGAGCCGCCCTGTACTGCCGCGGCCACGAACACATGGACGAAGCCGGTGTTACAGACGTTTCCGCCATCGTGTTCAATCTGGGCTGGCTGCCCGGCGGCGACAAAAGTGTGACCACCCTGTGGGAAACCACCAAAATCGCCCTGGAAAAAGCCCTGCACCTTTTGAAACAGCACGGCGTTCTGCTGCTTTGCGCCTATCCCGGCCATGCGGAAGGAGACCGGGAGCGGGCGGAAGTGATGAATTTTCTTGCTTCTTTGCCGCCCCAGCGGTATAATGTATTGCATCAGAAGTTCCTGAATGCCGGCCCCGGTGCGCCGGAAAATTTTGTGATTCAAAAACAATAAAATACAGGAGGTACATGGTATGAAACTATCTGTATTGGCCGTGGCACTGGCCGACCGTTCCCTGGACAAAGCCCTGGAATTTCTTTCTGCCCGTGGGGTGCAGCAAGTGGAAATTGGCTGCGGCGGCTACCCCGGCAAAGCCCATTGCGACCCCGCCATCCTTTTGAACGATGCAAACAAGCTGCAGGAATTCAAGGACACTTTCAAAAAGCATAACCTTTCCATCTCCGCCCTCTCCACCCATGGCAACGCCGTGCATCCCATCCCGAAAATTGCCAAGGGCTATCACGACGATTTTGTCAACGCCGTGCTGCTGGCCGAAAAGCTGGGCGTGGATCGGGTTGTCACCTTCTCCGGCTGCCCCGGCGGAAGCCCGCAGGACCTGCAGCCCAACTGGGTCACCTGCGCCTGGCCCCCGGAATATCAGGACATTCTGGAATACCAGTGGAACGACGTGCTGATCCCCTATTGGACAAAGACCGCCGCCTTTGCCAAGGATCACGGCATCGAAAAGATCGCCTTTGAAATGCACCCCGGTTTCTGCGTCTATAACCCCGAAACCATGCTGAAAATCCGAAACGCCGTCAGCCCCGTTCTGGGCGCCAATTTTGACCCCAGCCATCTGTTCTGGCAGGGCATTGATCCGGTCCGGGCCATCCGGGCGCTGGGCGACGCCATCTATTTCTTCCATGCCAAGGATACCGCGCTGGATAACTACAACGTGGCCACCAACGGCGTACTGGATACCAAGCATTTCTCCCGGGTGAAGGACCGCTCCTGGGTGTTCCGCACGGTAGGCTACGGCCATGACCTGAAAACCTGGAAAGATATGATGAGCGCCCTGCGCACCGTGGGCTATGACGGCCCCATCTCCATCGAACACGAAGACGGCCTCATGAGCGGCGAAGAAGGCCTGTCCAAAGCCATCCGCTTTTTGCAGGAAGTGCTCATGTACGAAGACCCCGGTGAAATGTACTGGGCATAAAGCAATCAATCATCAGGCACAGCAGTTCCACTGTTGTGCCTTTTTCATACACAAAAAAGCCAAGCTGCAAAAGCAACTTGGCTTCCTTTTTTATTTACCAGGTGGCGTTCATAGCCCGGGCCACTGCGTTCTGATGATCCGGATCCACACGGTTGGTTTCGTGGGTGCGGCTCTTATAGAAATGGATGCAAAAATGGCCGTTGAAATTATTATTGCTGATGGTAGTCGTACCGTGGGGCATGCCGTTCATGGAAGCGGCGTATACATGGCCGTTGTATTTCACCAGAATGGCCCGCCGGCTCCAGCTCCAGCTGCCGCCGTAGATGGATTTCATAGTGGCGGTATCCGCAGCGGTTTTGGGTTCGGCGTCGATATGGTTGGCGCCGGCCCAGCGGCGCACGGTGAAGACTTTGCCGGTGGCTACGTCTTTGATCTGGAAGGTAGCGCCCCGGGGAATCTTATTGGCGCCGCCGTTGAACCAATCCAGCCGTTCGGTCTTGTATTTCTTTTCTTCGGGCTTGGGGGTAGCCGTTGCCTTGGGGTTCTTGCCAAACAGGGCGTGGATGGTGCCGGCACCGGCCACGCCGTCCTGGCTGAGGCCCTTGGCCTTCTGGAAGGCCTTCACGGCCTTCACCGTCTGGTCCCCATAGCTGGAATCGATGGTGCTGTTGTAATACCCTTTCAGGGTCAGGGCCTGCTGCAGCGCCTTTACGTCGGCACCCTTATCGCCCTTCTTGCTGGTGGCCGGCACCGCAATATCGGAAATCTTGGTGATGCCTTCCATCCCCTTCTTCACGGCAGGCTTGGGCGTGGCCGTGGGTTTGGGGGTAGCCGTGGGTTTTGCTGTGGTCACGCTGCTGGGATTTTTGCCAAACAGCGCCTTGATGGTACCGGCGCCGGCAATGCCGTCCCGGCTGAGGCCTTTGGATTTCTGGAAGGCCAGCACGGCATTCTTGGTATTGTTGCCGTAATCGCCGTCAATGGTGGTGTTATAGAAGCCTTTCAGGGTCAGTGCCTGCTGCAAAGCCTTTACGTTCTGGCCCCGATCACCGGGCCGGCTGGTACCGGGCACAGGAATATCGGAAATGGAATCGATGCCCTCCATGCCTGCCCGTTTGGAAACAGGCTTGGGCGTGGCGGTTGCTTTCACGGTTACCTTGGGCGTAGCAGTGGCCTTGGCAGAGGAAGAAGAAGCCGGATTCTTGCCAAACAGTGCCTTGATGGTGCCGGCGCCGGCAATGCCGTCCTGGGTGAGGCCTTCATCTTTCTGGAAGGCTTTCACAGCCTTTTCGGTGTTATAGCCAAAATCACTGTCAATGGTGGTGTTGTAGTAACCCTTCAGGGTCAATGCCTGCTGCAGAGCCTTTACATCCGGGCCTTTATCCCCCTTTTTGCTGGTGGCAGGCACCTTGATATCATCCATATCCTTGATGCCTTCCATACCGGCACGATTGGAATAATTTTTGTTGGCCGTGCTGCCGGTGGAAGAACCGTTCAGTGCCTTCTGGGCGGAGGAAGAAAGGGTGACAAACTTCTTCATTACATAGCCGTTCTTGCCATTGGCTTCCACTTTGTAAAAATCGCCGCTGGTGCCGGTGACCGTCACCTTATCCCCCTTATCAAACCGGCCGTGAAAACCGCCGCTGGCCTGGGGACGGGTGCGGAAAAACACACTGTCTTCATTCACTGTACCGGTATAAGAGGCGGCAAAGGCAGTAGAAATGCCAATAAATAACAGAACAAGCGCACATGCAAACACTTTCAAAGCATTCCTTTTTTTCATGTTCGTACACCTGCTTTCCTTTCGTTCAATATCACGCCTCTATTTTATTACAATTTTGTTAAAAGGTCAACATATTTCTTCATAAATTTACATATTTTCTATGGCGGACAAACGATATCCCCGGCCCAGAACCGTCTCAATGCAGGTGAGCCCGGTCTTCTTGCGCAGGCGCTGAATGTGCACGTCCACCGTGCGGGTGGGTCCTGGCGTTACAAACCCCCACACCGTCCGCAGCAGTTCGTCCCTGGTGAGCACCTGATTGGCCCGCTCAGCCAGCACATGCAACAGCTGAAATTCCTGCTCCGTCAGACGGCAGGGTTCGCCTGCGATGGTAAGACACATTTTTTCTGCATCCAGCTGCAATTGCAGCTTCTCCCCTTCCGCTCCCTGCACATAGAACACCAGCAAAATGATTCCCTCTTCTCTTTGGTTTCTTTCTTTAATATATTACAAAAACATTACAATTATGTCAATATTTTCAGCCGTTTACCTGTGTAACAATTTCGGCAGAAAGAATCATTCGCAGAGAGAATCCCCCTTATCCCGCAAGGAGCATTGCCCTTTGGCTTTTCCTGCAGATCAATGCATTCTCCTTTCTTCACATTCTTTCCTTCCGGTACACCAGCACACCGCAGCCGTACGGGTCATCCGCCGCGCCGAATTCTTCCCGGAGAAACACAAAGCCGTTTTTTTCCAGTACCCGGACGGAAGCCTGATTGCCATGCAAAACCCGGCCGAACAAGGTTTTTGTCCCAAAGTGAGCACCGCAGTAAGGAGCCATGGCCTGCACCAATTCCGTAGCATAGCCCTTTTGCGCATAAGCCCTGGAAATGGAAAAACCAATTTCCACTTCATCCGGCTTTCCTTCCACTTCGTTAATGCCTGTATCGCCGATCAATTGGCCCGTTTCCCTGGAAATAACGGCCAGCACATAGGGCAGACGGGATTGATCCGTGCAGTTTTTATAAAACCGAATGGCTTCTTCCGCTTCCTGCACGTCCTGATAGCTTTCGTTGGGGATCCAGCGTTTCATTTCCTCTTCCTGGTGATTGCGGAACAAAGTTTCAGCATCTTCCATCCTGAAGGGCCGGATTTTCATACGCTCCGTTTCAAACAGGCACTCTTGCGCAAACGTCTGCGGCTGCAGGATTTGCCACGCTTCCAAAACCGCCGTTTCCATCAGCTGTTCATACTCCTCCGGAGCAAAAAAGAGAAAATCCGTTTCGATGGGCACATCGGGAATGGGCGGCGCCATAACGGTGATTTTCCGGTTCACGGCATTGGGCAGAAAGCCGGGAACATCCGGAAAATCATGGGTTTTGCGCAGGATGCGTTCATAGCTGCAATCCGAATTTTGCTGCACATACATTTGTTCCAGCCGCTCCACATCCCGGATGCGCGGTGCACGGCCGAACACCTGCTTCAATGTATCATAGGTTTCGGGAAAGCCCTGCAGTTTTTCCGCCATTTCCGGCACGGCCTTCAGGCGGCAAAAGCTGGCCGCTACCCGTTTTTCATCCCGGATCCAGCGCTGCCATGCCCTGTCCATCACCAGATGCACATAATACCCCATGCAGAAACTTTTCCACAGGGGTGTGGATGCGTGTTTCACATGCTGCTCAAAAAAGCCTTCCGCATCCACGGTGAGCTTGGATTTGCCCTGCATGAAATGGGTCTGTTCCCGGGGCGGAATGTAACTTGTCCAGTCTTCATTTTCCTGATTGCAATCCGGCGCCACGCTGCCGATGATAAAATAGGTTTCATCCACCGGCAAGCCCATTTCAAGCAGCTTGTCCGCCATCCGGGTGTGGGTGATCCAATTGGCCATATGCCCTCCTAAAAAGCCGCAAGGGAATTTCCCTGCGGCTTTATTTCAGTGTCGTTCCAAAATACCCTTGTACTGGAAAAAGCACAAGGATTTTGTGGTATCCATTTCCATTTTTCCATCCTGGAAGGAGATGGTCATCTCCAGCCGCTGGGGGCCATTCAGGTTCCGGGCCACCAGATGCAATGTTCCCTCTTCCCAACCGTATTGCCCCATCCATGCATTCGCCTGATCGGTATAGATACCGGGGTTCATCGGAAACAAAACAGGGGAAGCTTTTCCAAACTGCATTTCCACTTCCATCTGCTCGTCCATGAGCCTGAAGGTGAGCACATCCTCATTTTCGCGGAAGAACAAGGCCATCTCATCATTTTTATAATAACCATCCGGTAAAGAACCGCTGCCGTCATCCTGAGGCCATACGCAGGCAAGGGACACTAACTTCTGCTGCAAGGCTTTCTGTTCTTCTTCGGTACCCGGCTCCATATCCGTCGCCGGGAACAGGTATTCGTGCAAAAGCTGCATTTCCTTGCCCATATCCCCGGTGCCGGCCGTGGCCGCCACCACCATATCCTTTTCCGGAGAAATCATGCACAGTTGGCCGAAAGCGCCGTCGCCCCGATAGCGGTTGCCCCGGGTGCGCCAGAACTGGTAGCCATAGCCCTGATGCCACTCATTGTTGGGATCCTTCTGGCCATTGGAATTGTCGATCTGGGCCATGGTGGCTTTTTCAATCCATTCCAGAGGCAATACCTGCTTCCCTTCCCAAACACCCTTTTGCAACAGGCACTGGCCGAACCTTGCAATGCTGTCGGACGCCAGATACAAGCCCCAGCCGCCAATATTCGTCTTTTCCGGGGAGCTGCTCCAGAAGGGCACCGGAATGCCAAGGGGCGCGAACAGCCGGGGGATCAGGTAATCCCGCACGGTTTTCCCCGTCACTTTCTGCACCATCCGGGAAACCAGATAGGTGCCATGGCTGTTGTAGTGGAAATAGGTGCCCGGCTCCCGGACACATTCACAGGCCAGAATGGCCTTAGCCCATTCTTTTATTTCCGGCTGACCGGCAATATTATCCGATTCTTCTTTCAGGCCGCTGCCCATGCACAGAAGATGATGCAGCGTCACGCTCTGCAGCCATTCAGACGGCTGTTCCGGTGCCGCTTCCGAAAGCACTTCCAGCACCTTGCTGTCCCAGCTGAGCAGCCCTTCCTGCACCGCAAAGCCTGCCGCAGCGGAGCAGAAGGATTTGCTGAGGGAAAAGAGCATATGGGGCATATGATCGTCATACGGTGCAAAATTGGCGTTCATGACCAGTTTCCCATGGCGCAGCACTTTTACGCTGTGCATTTCCACGCCCTGCTTTTCCACCGCTTCCAGATACTGCAGTAACCCTTTGGAGGAAAGCCCCACATCCTCCGGCACGTTCACTTTTTCCCATGTTTTCATATAAATTCCCCCCTGATCGGATGTATTTGTATATTTGTTTTGTTATTATAGCAAATTAATGCGGTGCATGCAAGTTTTCACACCCCCATGCCATCCCGCAGAAGCTGAATGGCTCGCTTTTCCATCCGGGATACATAAGACCGGGAGATGCCCAATATTTTAGCCACTTCATGCTGGGGATGCATGCAGCCGTCCATCAGGCCATAGCGCATTTCGATGACCAAGCGTTCCCGCTTTGGCAGTTTCTGAATCAGCAGGCGCACTTTTTCCATATTCAGCCGGTACAGCACAGCTTCTTCCAGTTCATCCTCCGGGGTGCCCAGAATGTCCAGAAAAGAAAGGTCGTTTCCTTCCCCGTCGGTGCCGATGGGTTCGGTCAGGGATACTTCTCCCTTGTATTTCTTGGAAGAGCGCAGCAGCATGAGAATCTCATTTTCAATGCACCGGGCAGCGTATGTGCCAAGAGGAGATCCATTTTCCGGCTTAAACGTATTCACGGCTTTCACCAGCCCCAAAGCACCCACGGAAACCAAATCCTCCCGGGTATAGCCGGGCACGGTGTACTTATTGGCAATATGGGAAACCAGACGCAGATTATGGGTGATCAGGGTTTGCCGCGCCTCTTCGTCCCCCTGCTTCATTTTTTCAATACAAGCTTTTTCCTCTTCTTTGGAGAGAGGCTTGGGAAAACTGCCGCCGGGGCCGGCCAGCATGCCGAAGAAGAAAAGTGCATCCCGAAAGAGCCAGAAAAGAAATGAAAGCATCATTTTTCCCTCCTTTTTTGAGACACTATGCCTTGAGAAAGAGAAAATTGCCAGTCCTTCCCCCGGAAAAACGGGAAGAAAGCGGATGGAAGGAACGTTTACATTTGTGTGCTGTACTTTGAGAAGCAATTGTGATATAATCATTTGCGCAAGAATCATTGAAGGAGGTGCGCCGTGGATCATTTTTACGATGACGAACAGAATGAATTTTTCTATGATCCTGCCACAGAAGTGCCTCAGGAAGACGCTTTCCTGCCGCAAGACGGCGTGCCGGAGGATTATTTGCCCTATCCGGGAGAAGAAGGTTATTTCCAGGAAGCAATAAACTACTTTGATGAAATGCCGGAAGAAGAAAAGCCAAAGAAAAAAACCATCTTCAAGCCGCGCACCCGCAAGCCCTCTTTTGCCCTGGGCGTATTTATCAACGCCGCACGGGTGATGGTCTTATTCATCCTGATGCTTGGGCTGGCAGGCGTGGGCGCCATTGTGGGTATTGCCAAGGCTTATATGGATTCCGCACCGGTGCTGGATCTGGCTGCCATTGACGACCAGGCACAGACATCCATCATCTACGATGCCGACGGTAATCTGATCACCAATTACCGGGGCACGGAAAACCGCATCATGGTTTCCATCGACAGCATGCCCCCCTATCTGCAGCATGCATTTGTAGCTGTGGAAGATGCCCGGTTTTATACCCACAACGGCGTGGACGTCAAACGCATTGTGGGCGCATTCATCACCAATTTCAATACCGGCTCCAATCAGGGCGGTTCCACCATCACCCAGCAGCTGATCAAAAACACCCTGCTGTCTTCCGAGCAATCCTATAAACGCAAAATACAGGAAGCTTACCTGGCCATTCAGCTGGAAACCCGCTACACCAAGGATCAGATTCTGGAAGCCTACCTGAACACCATTTACCTGGGCGAAGATTATTATGGGGTCAAGGTGGCCTCCATGGGGTATTTCGGCAAGGATAATATGTACGATTTGACCCTGCGGGAATGCGCCATGCTGGCCGGCATGACGTCCAACCCCTACTACTATAATCCCCGGCGCAATTTCTACACCCGGCAAAGCGATACCGAAGACTATGCACGCATCACCAACGAACGAACGGACTACGTGCTGCAATGCATGTATGAAAACCAGTTCATCAGTTGGGAAGAATATCAATTGGCCCTGGATCCCGCCAGTGCCCATGTGCTGGAAAAATCCCCGGAAAGCACGGCCCTGTACCCCTACCCCCATTATGTGGAATACGCCATCCGGGAAGCTGTACAGATTCTGCTGAAAGCCAATAACCTGGAAAACACCTCCGCCAACCGGGCCAAGATGGAAAACGAGCTGCGCACCGGCGGCTACCATGTGTACCTGGCACTGGATACGGATATCCAGGAAACCGTGGAAAACACCCTCTACAACTACAAGGATTACCCCTCCCTGCGCACCCCGTCGGATAATATCTACCGGGCGCGCAATGCCAATGGCACCTACGACGAAATTGTGCAGCCCCAGGCAGCTGCCGTGGTGCTGGATTACCGAACGGGCGAAGTGAAAGCCATTGTGGGCAGCCGTACACCGCCCACCACCCGCAAATCCCTGAACCGTGCGTCCGATATGAATATGCCGGTAGGTTCCGCCATCAAGCCCATTGCCGTTTACGCCCCGGCCATCGAACTGGGCGCAGGCGCCGGCAGCGTGGTGTACAATATGCCCCTGCCGATTCAGGGCTGGCGCGGCGCAGACGGAAACGATACCTGGCCTCAGAACTACGGCGGTTCTTCTTACCGCGGGCCGGAAACCCTGCGAACAGCCCTCACCAAATCCGATAACACCGCTGCCGCCTATGCCCTGACCTATATGGTGGGCACGGATATCAGCTATGATTTCCTGCTGCGGATGGGCGTGGATCCGGATAACATCAACAAAACCCCCTTCGGCCTTTCCCTGGGCTCCAGCGGCATTACCCCCTTTGATATGACCGTAGCCTTCGGCGTGCTGGCCAACGGCGGCGTATACCAGACGCCCATGACCATCCTGGGCATCACCGATGCAGACGGCCATGTGATCTATGACGGCCATGCCAGTCAGGAAAGATATCAGGTCTTCAAGCCCTCCACCGCCTGGCTCACCGTGGATATCATGAAGGACGTCATCACCAAGGGCACCGGTACCTCCGCCAAGATTTCCGGCCAGACAGTAGCCGGTAAAACCGGCACCAATTCCGACCAGAAGGGCGTATTCTTCTCCGGCATCACGGGGTATTACAGCGCTTCTGTATGGATTGGTCATGATAACTACAAATCCCTTTCTTCCAAAACCACCGGCGGCAACAGCGCTGCCAAGCTGTGGAAAGCCTTCATGCAGCCCATCCATCAGGAGCTGCCCAACCGGGACATCATGGAAGGCAGCGCCGAACAATATGGGCTCCGGAAAGTGACCACCTGCAATGTAAGCGGCCAGCGGGCTACCGCAGCCTGCCGCAATGACGTGATGGGATACGGCACCACCACCGATTACTGGCCCTCCGATACCGCACCCACCACCGATTGCCAGATGCACTACACCCTGCGGGTGTGCAACGAATCGGGCATGCTGGCCAGCGCCTACTGTCCCTCAGTTTCGGACAAGGGCGTAGTGCTGCTGCCGGTGGGCCATCCCCTGTACCCGTTCATCGGCACCAAATATGAAGACGTGCTCAGCGATTACCTGGGCGAATACGCCACGCTGCGGCTCACCGGCGACGCCAATTACAACAGCTCCATCATCAGCCGGCATGTGTGCCCCTATCACCAGAACGGCAGCAGCTACAACGATTACATTACCCAGAATACCCTGCTGCCGGATGCCCGGAATTTGCTGGCCCGGGCCAACGAACAGCTGGCCAACCTGCCCCTGGGGCATCCCGGTTATACCAACCTGTTCTCCGCCATCAACAACCTGAACAGCGTGATCAGTTCCAATCCATCCCAGGAAGAACTGCTTTCTGCCATGAGCCAATTGACCCAGGCCATGGCAAACGCTCAGTAAACCAAACGGAAAGGCCGATGCCTTTCCGTTTTTTTGTGCAAACCCTATCCCTTTTTCTTCTTTCTTGCATCCATAGGCAGACCCGTGCTATAATGGCAAAAAATGAACAGCTGCGTTTCACTTCGATGAATGTGAGGTATATATATGATGCAGGTATTGCTGGGCACCACCAACCCTTCCAAGGCGGAACGCTTCAGGAAGTTGCTGAGCGGATGCGACGTGGAATTTTTGACCCTCCGGGATCTGAACATTACCGAAGAACCGCAAGAGCAGGGCAGCACGCCGGAAGAGAACGCCCGGATCAAGGCAAAATTTTACGGGCAGCATTTTGACACGGTGATCTGCAACGATTCCGGCCTGTATTTTGATGCATTATCCCTTGCCGATCCCCGGCAGCCGGGGCTGAACGTCCGCACGCCGGAAGGAAAAGCACGGCTGGATGACGATGGGATGATTGCCCATTACAGCCATCTGGTACACACCTTAGGCGGACGGGTGGAAGCGTTCTATCTGGACGGCATGGCCGTGTACCGCAAAGGCCAGGTGTTTTCCTTCATGAACAGGGACGCCGCCACAGCCAGCGCCTTTTGGATGGTGGAGCAGCCTTCGTCCCTCCGGCATCCCGGCTGGCCGCTGGATTCTCTGTCCATCCGCAAGGATACCGGCACTTATTTTGTGGAAAAAGCCCCGGAGAAGAAAACGGAAACCAATGAAAACATTCTGCTGGGAGAATACCGCCGCAGGCTTTCCCATTTTCTGAAGACTGCCCTGGGGTTACCCGGCGGGCTGAAGCTGGTAAAAGCGAGCCCTGTTTATCAGCTGCAAATCACAGACATGCTGGACGAATGGAAAGCTGCCGGAGAAAAGATTGTTCCCTACGCCGTTCGTGCCCGGGACTGGCAGGATTTTGATGCCTGGCTTTCTTTCCTGGACAGCGGTGAAAAAGGCCCCATGGGCATTCCCGATTCCACCTTCTTCTGCCTGGATGAAGCACAGAGGATCATGGTGGGTGCCGTAAACATCCGCCATCGGCTGAATGAACAATTGCTTTTGAACGGCGGCCACATCGGCGACGGTATTCGTCCTTCCCAGCGGCACAAGGGCTTCGGTACGCAAATGATCGCCCTGGCCCTGATGGAATGCCGGAAAATCGGCCTTTCCAAAGTGCTGATGGTGTGCGACAAGGAAAATACCGCCTCCGCCCGTACCATCCAGAAAAACGGTGGTGTGCTGGAAAACGAAGTGATCGTGGATGGTGTTACCGAACAACGTTACTGGATTGATGTATAAGCAAGAAAACAGAAAGACAAATCGTTAACTATACAGAAAAGCAGAAAGGAGTTCCCCCATGAAAAAGACAATTTCCCTGTTATTATCCCTGATGTTGGCGCTGAATATTTTCTTGCTCCCGGCCCATGCCGATGAAACCACAAAACCCACGGTATATGGTCCTGTTGCCCTGCAAATGGTGGAATCGGATGCATTCCGGGAAATCGGCCTGCAGGTATTGTACGATCCTTCCCTTTTGTATATTGTATTGAACACGGAAGGCGGCTATCTGCCCCTGACCATTGTGATGAAAATCACGGACAACGAATATGCGCTGCTGCAGCAGGATGACACCTTTGCTATGATGAAAGAAGACGGCATGCGTATGCTGGGGCAAATGGAGGGGAACACCTATCTGATGTTCCACGCAGCCGATGCTCCTTCCCTGGAACAGTATTTCGCCAATATGCTGGGGATTGATTATCAGAGCTTGCCGGAAGGCACCCGGCAGGACGTGGAAAATGCACTCCCCCTGGCCGGAGAAGCCATCACCACCCTGGAACCCGTTTCCGCCGGGGAAGCCATGAAAGCCGTCTTCACTTTCTCCACTACGGATCTGGATGGAAACGCTATCACCAGCGATATCATCGCCCAGAAAGATCTGACCGTCATCAACGTCTGGGGCACTTTCTGCGGCCCCTGCATCGGCGAAATGCCTGCCCTGGCCGCATGGGATCAAGAACTTCCTGAAAATGTGCAGATCATCGGCATCATCAGCGACGTGTATGTGGGCGGCGATACCGCTGCTGCCCGGAATATCCTCAGCAGCACCGGCGTTCAGTTCCTGAATCTTTTATCCAACGACAGCCTGATTCCCCTGCTGAGCCAGTCCCAGTATGTGCCCACCACCTATATCGTGGACCGGAGAGGAAACCTGGTGGCCGACCCCATCATCGGCGCTGATGTGGAAGGATACAAGGCTGTGGTCAATAACTATCTGGCGCAATAAAGAAACGCTTCTTTTCAAGCCTTTCCCCTTACTTTTCCGGGGATCCGGAGCAAAAAAACGAAGGAGAAAACGCTCCTTCGTTTTTTGTTTTGTTTCAATTGTTCCTCGGCAACTGCAAACAGGCTCAGGCCGCCTTTGCCTCTTCCCGGCTCATCATGAATGCCATCAGCGCCGCCAGCGCAAAAGCGATGAAGCCAAAGACGAAGGGCAGTTTGGGATGCCAGGTGTAAATAACCCCGGCCAGGGCGGAACCGAAAATGCTGCCGAAGGATTTGACGGCATTGAATGCCCCCATCACCAGATTGCTCTGGGGGCCGTTTCCCAGCACAGCAGCCCGGTTCTGCATCAGGGGCACGGAAACAAAATAGAAAGCAAAGAACAGCACATTCACCAGAATAAAGGGCAGGGGCTGTTCAAAGAAAATTACGCCGATCATAGCCGCCGTACACACCGCCATCACCCCGGCCAGGTATGCAGATACCCGTTTCTGCCGCAGAATCCACATGCAGAGGGTACCGTTGGCCGCCAGGGAAATAAGGCCCAGAATAGCCTTGATGATGCCGTTGTAGCCGGAAGTAAGCTGGAACTGCTTTTTCAGGAAATAATTGAAGCACTGCTCAAAGGCGATATACCCCAAATTCCCCAGCCCATAAGCCAGGAACAGGAACACCAGCGCCCGGGTAAGAAAATGACGGCACTGAAGGATGACGGAGAAAGGATTGCAGGCCCGCAGCCAAGCTTTTCCCTGCATAGACCGTGCATCCGTTTGCTTATCATCCCGGCAGAGGAAAAACAAAATCAGTGCCGTGAGTGCCAGAGCCGCCGCCTGCAGCCAGACAGAAGCGTAGACGTTCACTTCCCCAATCAAACCACCCACAAAATACCCGAAGGATGCGGAAACGGAACTGATCGTTGCATTGATAGCCAGGTTCTTTCCCCGCTTTTCTTCCGGAGAGCAATTGGCGGTGTAGGTCAGGAATGACACATAGCAGCCGCCCACGAAAATACCGGCAAACATCCTCGCCAGCAAAAACTCTATCTCCGTCCGGGCCAGGCCAAAAAGCACCTGACCTGCCGCATATCCAAAGCCGCTGATCAGCATCACTTTCCGGCTGGAAAGGAGGCCGGCCATCTTCCCCCAGAAGGGAGAAAAGAGGAAATTGCACAGCATCATCGCCGCCAGTGCCAGGCCGAACATGGCGTCACCCAGCTCCAGATCCACAATGATGGTAGGGGTCACCGGGTGCACAAAATTAGCCGCCATATTGAACATGAACATGACCGCAAAAAACCACACCATGCTGCCCCGGATCTTCTTCAAGCGCTTCACCTTCCGTACAGTAATCTGCCCTATTTTATCATTTGTCATACCCTGCGTCAATGCAAGGTTTTTGTTTTCCATGGGCCGAAAAAACAAATGAAAAGAGCCGGTTACCCGGCTCCTGTGGATTATTCCTGGGTTGTGTCTTCCGGCGCTTTTTCCGCCCGGTTCATGGCGATCAAATCGTCATACATCTTTTCGTACAGCTTCAGAATCTGCTGATTGGTGGTTTCCCGGCACTGTACCACAGTGGCGATGGCTTCCGCTTTCGCCTTGCCCATGATGTTGCCGGGCGCACCGCAATCGCCGCTGTCGCCATCCCCCATGGTCTTGAAAGCTTCATAAGCTTCACCAATATAGCCGGTCTGGTTCACAATGTTATTGATGCGCTGCAGAATATCGGCCACCGTCATATTGCCAAAGACGTTGTTTGTATTGCTCATTTTCTTATCCTCCGTTTTATCTTCCGGCGGACACGCAAGGCATATTCTGTTTTCCGCTACGAAGCGTGCCCTGCCGCATTTCACAAGCCCCCGGGCCCGCTTGGGCCAGGTGGATTCATACACATTCCCCGCTTCGTCCACAACTTCAATGTTTTTTTCCATGGGTGTCATCCCCTGTTGTAAAACTGAACGCTGTTTTTTGTGATGGGTGCCCTCCCCTGTTCTCTTTCAATATACCACACGAAGATGCAATTGTAAATTGTTTTCCAGTGAAAAGGCTGCATGCCAAAGCAGCATACAGCCCGTTTTTTCATTTCATTCCTGAAGTTCGTCTTCTTCATCCCACAGGATTTCCACATCCTCGCTGAATAATCCTGCAGCTACATCCACAGCCCTTTCCCAGTCTTTCCAGTTCACATAAATACTTTCCAGTTCCAGCCCCTGGCCGATCATGCTCATCAGCCCATGCCCCAGATTGCTCTGGCGGAGGAAGGGAATGCCTTCCTGCTTGAGCACGTCGCACAGAATATCACTCCAGGGATGCCCCCTTTCCGCCAGAAAGCAGATATCATCCGCTTCAGGCATCCGGGTGGCTTTCCGGCAATCCGGACAAAAATCATTATCCATTACTTGCCTGCAATGCTTGCAATACATCGTATTTCCTCCTTTTTTGTTATGCCGTTTATACCCACAAGGCATAGCACTGCCATAGTTCTGTGAACAAGGGTGTACGCGCTTCCCATGCAGGTTCAAAATGTACCATCAGTTCGTCAAATGCCGCCGCAGCTGCATATAGTTTTTTTGCAATACGGTCATGGCTGTCATCCCCGGTGCACAAAGGACAAACGGACAGGTATTTCTCATATATCCTTTCTTCCCCATCCCCATAACGGTGATGATTGGTGCCCTTTTGCTCATCCCGCAGCACCATCTGCTGCACCAGCGTGTCGTTCAGGTTCATATGAGCCAGATGATCAGCAATCAGATAATCCCTGCGGAACAGTTTTCCCAACGCCTGCACCTGTACAAACCAGAACCGCTCCGCACTTTCCATGGGCCAGAGGGTTTCTTCCTGCCGTGCTTCCGTTTCCGGAAAAGAAAACCGGGCTGTGCTTTGCGAATCAACGAATTCAAAGCCAAAGTCATACCGCATGCCGGCAAGGGTCACCAGCCGCCACATGCTGTTCTCCGGAACAAAAAAACGGCCAAGGCAATCGGCCCTTCCAAAGCCGAAGCGTTCCATCTGCTTCATGTATTTCCCTCTGTCTTCTGCCGGAATCCCTTCCGCACAAACGCACAGATCCACATCGCTGCACATATCATGCCAGCTTTTCTCCGCCGCCTGACGAATGTTTTCCTTCAGCGCTCCGTTCCGCTCCAGCACCACATCCCGGATGCGGATGTGCTTCACTTCCGGCAGGGAAAAGGCCCGGCGCACCGTTTCGGACAGCGCCTGCACATATTTCTCAAAATTGATTTCCATATCGTCTTCACCCGATTTTTTCGTTCTTTCTACCTGTATTCTATCACACCCAGCAAAGCACGGTCAATCCGCAACCGATCTGACAAAAAAAGAAAAACCACTTCTTTCGAAGTGGTTTGGTGGAGCATAGGAGACTCGAACTCCTGACCCCAACACTGCCAGTGTTGTGCGCTACCAACTGCGCTAATGCCCCGCGAACGAGATTAAGTATAGCACAACAGAAAGGGTTTGTAAAGGGGTTTTTTGAAAATTTTTTGACTTTTTTCAAGTTTTTCGCAAAAACAAAAAATACCGCCTGTAAAAAAACAGGCGGTATAAAAATGCACCAAATCTGGTTAGGTTATTTTTTAGGTTATTCTTCCGTTTCCTTCTTGCGGTTGCCGGCCTTATCCATGATCACCAGCACCAGAATGATCAGCCCGGTCACCAGGAAAATACCCACCATGCCCTTGAGCATGAACAGGGCAGATTCGCCGATGGACAGGGGTTTTTCTGCCTTGGTTTCTTCCTTAGTTTCTTCCTTGGTTTCTTCCGCTTCGGTCACCACGATGGCAGTGGGTTCGTCAGCACCGCCGATCACCGTTTCCTCAGCAGCGGGAGCCATATCTTCCGCCATAGCCACAGGCATCACGGCAGTAAACAGCATCACCAGAAGGAAAAGAACAGACAATACTTTTTTCATTTTCAATTCCCTCCTTACATAAAGAAGCTGAGGATCAAGCCGCCGGCGATGACAGAAGCGATCTGGCCGGAGACGTTGACGCCCACGGTGTGCATGAGCAGGAAGTTCTGGGGATCTTCCTTCAGGCCCATCTTATGCACCACACGGCTGGACATGGGGAACGCGCTGATGCCGCAGGCGCCGATCATGGGGTTGATCTTCTTCTTGCTGAAAATGTTCATTACCTTGGCAAACATCACGCCGCCGGCGGTATCCACAATGAAAGCCACCAGGCCCAGACCCATGATCAGCAGGGTATCGGGGCTGAGGAATTCGTGGGCCTGCATACGGAAAGCAATGGTGAGACCCAGGAACAGGGTGATCAGGTTGGCCAGCACCTTCTGGGCAGTTTCGGACAGGGAGTTCAGCACACCGCATTCACGCAGCAGATTGCCGAACATCAGGAAGCCGATCAGCGCCACGGCACCGGGGGCAATGATGCCCACCAGCATGGTCACGATGATGGGGAACAGAATCCGGGTGGTTTTGGTCACGTTCTTCTGTTCGTAGGGCATACGGATCAAGCGTTCCTGCTTGGTGGTGAGCAGCTTGATCACCGGGGGCTGCACAATGGGCACCAGCGCCATGTAGGAATAGGCGGCCACCATGATGGCGCCCAGGTACTTGCTGCCCAACGCCTGGGCAACCACGATGGACGTGGGGCCGTCGGCAGCGCCGATAACGGCGATGGAAGCAGCATCATTGGGCAGGAAGCCGCAAACGCTGGCCATCATCAGGGTGAAGAAAATACCAAACTGAGCGGCCGCGCCAAAGAGCATGAGCTTGGGGTTATTGAGCACGGGGCCAAAGTCGATCATGGCACCGATACCAATGAACAGAAGCAGGGGGAACAGTTCGTTATCAATACCGGCCATGAACAGGGTTTCCAGGGTTTCAATGGCGCCGGATTCGGGCAGGTTCACCAGAATGGCACCAAAGCCCATGGGGAGCAGCAGGCTGGGCTCCATGTCCTTTTTGATGGCCAGGTAAATCAGCACTGCGCCAATCAGCCACATGATGGGCTGCTGCCAGGTAATATTGGCCACATTCCCCAACAGGCTTTCAAAAAATTCACCCATAATGAGAATACCTCCTCAAACAATCGTACAAATTTTATTTTAACAGAATTTGCATCCAGATGCAAGCCACGATCTTCTTTTCTTGCTCTTTTTCCGCCTATTCTATTCCGGATTGTCCCGGGGGGCTTGTGAAAGCCACCCCTTATGTGATAAAATAATATGAATTTATAAACAGGGAGTGTGCGCTGCATGGCACAGAAACTGCAGGGAAAAACAGTGGGCATGATTGCCCTTGGGTGCGTGAAAAACCGGGTGGATTCGGAACAGATGCTGGGCATGCTGACCAATGCCGGCTGCATCATCACCGATGATCCGGCCAAAGCGGAAATCCTGATTGTGAACACCTGCGGCTTTATTGCCCCGGCCAAGGAAGAAGCCATTGATACCATTCTGGAAATGGCGGAATATAAGGCAAACGGCCGCTGCAAAGTGCTGTGCGCCACCGGCTGCCTCACCCAGCGCTACGGCGATGTTTTGCGGGAGGAAATACCGGAAATCGACGTGATGCTGGGGGTCAACCAGTACGACAAGCTGATTGCTTCTTTGGAAGAAGCTCTGGAAGGCCAGGCTGTGACTCACACAGAAACCAGCAAGCGTTTTCTGGAATGCGGCCGGGTGCTCACCACACCGCCCTATTCCGCATACATTAAAACGGGCGACGGCTGCGATAACCGCTGTGCTTACTGCGCCATACCCCTGATCCGGGGCAATTACCGCTCCCGCAGCCGGGAAGCCATCCTGCAGGAAATGCAGCTGCTGGCAAATCAAGGCGTGAAGGAACACATTCTCATCGCCCAGGATACTACCCGCTACGGCATTGATACGGGCGACAGCCTTTCTTCCCTGCTGGAAGCCGCCGCAAAAATCGAAGGCGTGGAATGGCTGCGTGCGCTTTATATGTACCCCGATGAACTGGACGAAAAAACGCTGGACGTAATGGCCAAATACCAAAACATCTGCAAATACCTGGATCTGCCCCTCCAGCATGCTTCCCCCTCCCTTTTGAAAAGCATGAACCGCCGGGGCACCCTGGATCATATCCGCAAAATGCTCCGGGGCGCAAGGGCGCGGGGCTTCTGCCTGCGCACCACCTTCATTGTGGGTTTCCCCGGGGAAACGGAAGATGATTTCAAACAGCTCATGGACTTTACCGAAGAAATGCAGTTTGACCGCATGGGCGCTTTCACTTTCTCCCCCGAAGACGATACCCCGGCCTTTGATATGCCCGGCCAGATTGCCGAAGAAATAAAAGAAGAACGGCTGGAACAGCTGATGACCCTGCAAGCCCGGATCAGCCGCAGCCGCAATGAAATGCGCATCGGCAAAAAAGAAAAGCTGCTGGTCACCGGCTGGCAGGATGGCACCTATACCGCCCGCTCCCAATGGGAAGCCCCGGACGCTGACGGCGAAATCATGCTTCTTTGCAATGAAGAGCTGCAGCCCGGTACTTTTGTGGATGGCAAAATCATTGCCGCCGATGTGTATGACCTGACCGCTCAGGCAGAATAACGTTTTCTCCACGCTCTTTTACAGCCGAACGAATGCCTTATTCGTTCGGCTTCATTGTACTTTTTTGTACTTTTTGTCGCAAGCTGCGCATTTTTTATCCTTTCTTCTGATTGCTGCATTGATTTTCCCTTGCAAAAACTGACATTTTTGTGTATACTGAGGTAAAGTGGTATATATGTATGCTTTCTGCTAAAGCACACTCGTCTGCGGAAAGGGGTAACTTCGCATGTTCAGGGATGTTTATGAGAACGATAGCCTGACCGGGCTTCTTTCCTATTCCTCCTTTCAGAAAGCTGTATCCAGTATGGCTGAGCAAGATCCCAAGGGCATGGAAAACGGCCGTTACGCCATGCTCTGCTTTAACATACTCCGTTTCAAAGTAATCAATGACCTTTTTGGCTCCGACGGCGGTGACCAGCTGCTGATATTTGTAGCCAATCAGATCCGAAAAATCGGCGACGAAAAGGCCTTGGCCAGCCGCACCCATTCGGATCATTTCTGCCTGTTTCTCCCCATTGACGGCGTAAATCTGGCTGCGAAAATGGAAAGCTTCTCCAATACGGTGGAAAACTGCGCCTCTGATTTTGAAGTGATCTGCCACACCGGCGTTTATGTGACCAACCGAAACGACATCCGTCCCGACGGCATGATCGCCCGGGCCCTTCTTGCCTGCTCTTTTGTGAAGGAACAGGTGGATAAACGCTATATGTTCTACAACACTTCCATGCGCACACAGCTTTTATTGGAACAGGAAATTATCAACAACATGGGCAAAGCGCTGGAGGAAGAGCATTTCAAGGTCTATTATCAGTCCCAGTACAATCACATCACCGGTCAGCTGGTGGGGGCGGAAGCACTGGTGCGCTGGCTGCATCCCACCCGTGGGCTTATTTCCCCGGCGGTGTTCATTCCCGTATTGGAAAAGAACAACTTCATCGTCAAGCTGGATCTGTTCGTTTTCGAAAAGACCTGTGCGCTGATCCGCCGGATGCTGGATGAAGGGATTGAACCCATCCCCCTGTCCGTCAATGTGAGCCGGCTGGATATTCTCTATCCCGATATGCCGGACCAGATGGAAGCTATCCGCCAAAAATACAATGTGCCCGTGGAATGGCTGCGGGTGGAAATCACCGAATCCGCCATTATCGACGGCATCGAAAAATTGACTCAGTTCATCGAAAAAATGCACAAGCTGGGCTTCAATATCGAAATGGACGATTTTGGCAGCGGCTATTCTTCTCTGAATATGCTGAAAAACCTGGATCTGGATACGCTGAAGTTGGATATGCGCCTGCTTTCCGATGAAGGCAGCAGCAAAAACAACGGTGCCGTGATCCTCACCGGGCTGGTGCGCATGGCCAAATGGCTGGGCCTGCCCATCATCGGCGAAGGCGTGGAACATAAGGAACAGGCTGATTTCCTGGCTTCCATCGGCTGCAGCTATGTGCAGGGGTTCCTCTATTCCCGTCCGGTTCCTGAGGAAGATTTCTATGAACTGGTGAAGAACCAGAAAAAGGGCGAAATCAAGCCCCCCATGCAGCTCATTGAAAACATGAATTCCGCCAAGTTCTGGAACCCCATGAGCATCGAAACCCTGATTTTCAATAATTACGTAGGCGGCGCCGCCGTGATGGAATACCGCAATAAGCGGGTGGATCTGGTGCGGGTGAACAAAAAGTTCATCCGGGAGCTGGGCGAAAATTTGACGGAAGAAGACGTGCTCAAGTGGCAGCCCTTCGACTATATGGACGAAAAAAACAAGCAGATCATGCTGGCCGCCGCAGAAAAGGCTATCGCTACCGATTCCGAACAGGAATGTGAAACATGGAGCCTGACGCCCAAAAATCACGATCCCATCTGCATGCGTGTTGCCATGCGGATGATTGCCAACAGCACCGATAATGTGATGTTCTACATCCTCATCCGCAACATCACCAACGAAAGAAAAACACAAAACGATATTCTGCACCACGAAAAAGTTTTCCGGGCTGCCAGTGAACAGGTAAACATCTACTACTGGGAATACGATGTGAAAACCAAGGATATGATCCCCTGCTTCCGCTGCATGCGGGATCTGGGGTTGCCGGCACTGATGCACAATTACCCCGAATCCCTGTTTGAAGCCAATGTGGTTCCGCCGGAAGCAGCCGAAAAATACCGGGTGCTGATGAACAGCATCGACGCCGGCCTGGCCAGTGCCGAAGTGGTCGTTCCCCTGACGCTGGATCGCATCCCCTTCCGGATTCGCTATACCACGGAATTTGACGATCAGGGCAACCCGGTGAAAGCCTACGGTTCCGCCGTGCCGGTGAACTGACCCTTCCCTACACGATTCATCGCCCCGTCTTTCGGGGCGTTTTTTAAGCAAGAGGAGGTACATTCGGATGAACAAACTGAAGAAAATCCTGTCCCTTATTCTGGCCGGCAGCCTGATGATGGGGTTGATGCTGCCTGCCGCAACGGCAGATTCAACCCTGTTCACCGATGAAATGGTGCAGCGCAGCCTTTTGAGCGTGGGCAACACCCAGCGGATGCACAAGGCCATCGAAAAAGCAAAGAACGGCGAAGACGTGACGCTGGTGTACCTGGGCGGCTCCATTACGGAAGGAAGCGCAGCCCAGCCCCAGAAAACCAAATGCTATGCCGCCGTATCCGCCGGCCTTTTCACCGAAAAGTTCGCCAAGGATCCTGAAAAAGTGCATTATGTAAACGCAGGCATTTCCGGCACCCCCTCCAGGCTTGGCATCACCCGGCTGGAACAGGATGTGCTGAGCAAAAACCCGGACGTGGTATTCATCGAATTTGCCGTCAACGATTCCAATGATAAACAGAGCCAGATGGTGTATGAGAGCCTGGTGCGCCGCCTGCTGCAGAGTGAAAACGCCCCCGCCGTGGTGCTGATTTTCACCCTGCTGGATTCCGGCTATTCCTGCCAGCCCCACATGAGCAAAATCGGCGCTTACTATGATCTGGGCATGATCAGCGTGAAGGACGCCCTGCAACCGGAATTTACCGCCGGCCGCATGACTTTCCGGGATTATTCCAAAGACTATGCCCATCCCACCACCGAAGGCCATGATTTCATCGCCCGGATGGTCGGCTATTATTTCGATCAGGCGGCTGCCACAGAACCCATGCCTTACAGCATGCCGGAAGAACCCGTGATCGGCAATTTCTGCGAAAATCTGGTGAACATCCGCCAGGGCTCGCCCCTGATCAAAGCGGAAGGCAGCCTGAAAGCCGATGTGACCCCCTGTTATTCCTACCTCAAAGGCTGGAAGCACACCATGTATACCGGCAAGGAGCCCATGGTGCTGGAGCTCACCGGCGGCCCTTTGTTCCTCGTCTTTAAGCAGGAAAACAACCCCAATTGCGGCAATCTGGAAGTGTGGGTGGATGGCACCCTGAAAAAGACCCTGAACGGTCACAGTCCCTCCGCCTGGGGCAACCCGGTAACGGAAATCATTGGCATCGGCGATGTGACCAAACCCCACACGGTGGAACTCCGCATGGCGGAAGGGGATCATATGAAAAACTTCTCCCTGCTGGATCTGGCCTACGTGCCCGGCAAATAAGCATTCGTTTTTTTCCGGCTGTTCTACACAGCCGGTATTTTTTTGTTTTTTTTCAAAAAAATGCAAATATTCCCCTGCCTCATTCGTCAAATAAACGGAAGGAGGTGAGCTGCCCATGGCTGTTGTCAAGGATCCGGACAACCAATTGGCGCAAATATTCACCCGTCTGGTGGAGGAACACCAACAAAAGCTGCTCTGCATCAGCTATATCTATCTGAAAGACCGCACATTGGCGGAAGATGCCGTTCAGGAAACATTCATCAAGGTATACAAAGCGCTGCCTCAATTCCGGGGAGAATGCAGTGAAAAAACCTGGGTTACCCGTATTCTCATCAACACCTGCCGGGATATGAACCGCAGCAGCTGGTTCACCTACATGAACCGTTCCCTGCAGCCGGAAGATTTGCCGGATCAGGCTGTCCCTGGCGCAAGCGAAGCCAATGATCGTCTTTCCGATGCCCTGTGGCAGCTGCCCGCCCGGCAGAAGGAAGTCATTCTGCTTTACTACTATCACAATATGACCATGCCGGAAATTGCCCAGGCTTTGCACGTCAGCCCGGCCACTGTTTCCCGGCGGATCAAAAACGCCTGCCAACGCCTTGAGGACACGCTGAGAAAGGAGGGGACATCATGGACGAAAAGCAAATGAAACAAGCCATTACCTTCGCAGTGGAAAACCGCTGCCGCAATATCACCCCCAATCCTTTCCTGGCCCAGCGTATTCTCAGCAGCATGCAGGAGAAAGGCCAAACAAAAATGAAAAAGAAACTATCCCTTGGATTGATATTGATCCTGATTCTGTTGCTTGCTTCTCTTTCCGCTCTGGCAGTCAGCCTGCTGACAGGCCAGGAAGTGGTGGAGCAAAACGCCGTTCCCCTGGCCCTTGGCAACGATACGGACGTTCGCCCCACCGTAACCTTCAGCCATGACGAGTTGGTGCAGCTGGTAGAAACCGCAGCGGAAAACGGCATCACGCTGGATGAAAACAGCCACATCATGCTGGCACTGCAAAACGGCGAAGGTTATTGGGAAGAAGAAGCCATCATGGCCATTTGCCGGGAAGCTTTTGACGGGTTGTACTACGAATGGACGGTGGAGCAACGCCATTGGTACGGCGATGTGATGGTACAAATCGGTTTCTGGAGCGAAAACCGCAATTCACTGCCGCAGGAAGGCCAAATGCCTGCAGATGAAGCCCGCAAACTGGCACTGGAACTGATCGGCAAGCAGCAAGCCCTTCCTTTGGAAGACACCGCCCAATACCGCCATACCGAAGAATTTGACCAGGAAGGCTGGTATTTTTCCTTCCTGCCCCGGAACCTGACCCAGCCCACCTGCCACGTTTCCTTTGACCATGCCGGGGAAGTAATCGACTGCATCATCACGCCCCAGCACTGGGAAACGTTTACCGAAAAAGAACTGATGGATGGCATGAACAAAATCTACGGCTATCAGTACGGAAGTCAGCTCAGCTGGGAACAGGATGCATGGCACGTGTTCGGTCAGATGCTGCCCAAGGCTGAAAAAAGCGAAAAGTGGACGGCGGAATATGACGCCTATCTGAAAACCACCTATCCCCTGCCGGAGGAAGGAGACATGGAAAAAGCGGCTGCCCAGAAAATTGCCCAGCAGAAGGCAAATCTTCCTGTCCTCTATGAGTCCGTCGCCCTGATGATGGAAACGGATGGCCGCCGCATCTGGAAAGTGACGCTGGCCGGCCAGACGAATAAAGAAGAAGGCGTTACACGCACTTATGAAATGGACGCCAAAACAGGAGAAATTCTGCTGGAAAAGAACCTGATGGATGCGCTACACTTCTGGGCCAGATATGTGCCTTACAGCGTTTACGAAAGCTGCATCGGGGACATGATGAGCCGGGAAGAGGCCCTGGACCTGGCAGTAAAAGCCATTCACAGCCAGCCGGGCGGCGAAAATATTCCCCTGCTGGACGAAAATTGCTATACCTATACCCTGCAATACAATGAACACTTCAGCCGTTTCACCGTGCGCTTTCAGACAAAGAAACTGGAATACGGTAACTGCCGTGTAAACGTAAACCTGGACGGCACCACCAACGTGGACCAGTTTGAAAAGCCCGGCCTTACCGGCGATAATGCCTACAAGCGGTTTGACCAGGTGTATGGCGTTGTCAACGAATGGGATCAATCCACATGGCAACTGCTGGATGAAACCATGGATACGCTGGACCCACAGACCTTTGAAGGGAAGCTGCTGAAAAAAACCCATTACCCGGCAGCGGATTCCGTCAAGCTTTCCCAGAAGGAAGCTTTGGATATCGTCTACCAGACCGGGAAAAAAGGCTATGTGGATATCATCCGCTCCGTGCTGATCGACGCCCAGCCCAACCCCGTCTGGAAAGCCTACATGGCCGATGAAACCGGCTGCTATCTGATCGAAGTGGACGCCAACACCGGCGAAGTGGTGGACAAAATGCCCTACAAGGCAGATAATTACGATTTTGATAACCCGGTGCAAATCTACACCCTCCGCCGGGATTATGCCCCGGCCGCCATCGAAGAATACGGCAAGGAACGCATGGCCGGCATTGCCATCACCAAGGCCGTGGCGGATATGGAACTGGACGACCCTTCCCTGCCCATCCTCTATGACAGCCAGTACGAAACGAAGGTGGACGGCGATACCGTCACCTTCCTGCCCCTGCACGAAGGCGATCCCACTTATGTGCTCACCTTCTCCGATAATTACACAAAATATACCTATACAAAAAGCAACTGATGCCCCCTGAAAATACCCCCGGAGCTTCCGGGGGTTCTTTTATTCGGCACAAAATGGCAAGTGTTTGTTTTCCTTCGTGCACCGGAGATTGCTTGTTTTCCCCGGCAAGGTATGGTAAGATGAAAAAGTACTGAAATATACGAGGTGATACAAGGGATGAAAATGCTGCTGAAACTGAGCCGGGAAGCCCTGCGCTACAAAAAGCTGTATCTGCTGGCCATGCTGGGCACCCTGGGGCTGACGGCGGTGAACCTGGCAGCGCCCAAAGCGCTTTCCGCCATGACGGGCATTGTGGATAAGGGCATTCAGGAAAGCGACCTGACCCGCATTCTGCACCTGACGCTTTTGCTGGTGGGCCTGTATTTGCTGCGCATCCTGTTCCGGTTTATGAGCAATTATCTGGCCCACAAGGCAGCCTGGTATCTGGTGGGCGATTTGCGCACAAAGGTCTATGACAAAATGGAACGGCTGCATCTGGGCTTTTTTCACGATAAACAAACCGGCGATCTGATGAGCCGGGTGGTAAACGACACCCGGGATTTTGAATTGCTCTACGCTCACATCATCCCGGATATGATCACCAATTTCGTTACTTTTACAGGTGTTCTGGTGGTGCTGATCACCATCAACCCCAAGCTGGCGCTGATCACCTGCTTCCCCATTCCCCTGATTCTTATTTCCGGTGTCATTTTTGCCAAAAAGGTGCGGCCTTTCTTCCGCATTTCCCAGAAAAAAATGGGGGAACTGAACGGCAAACTGCAGGATAACCTGTCCGGTATTCACGAAATTCAGTCCTTCGGCCGGGAAACCTACGAAACGGAACAGGTGGATCAAAAGAATTTTGACCATATCAAGGCTATGCTCCACGCCCTGAAAGTCAGCGCCATTTTCCATCCCTCGGTGGAATTCATTTCCTCCATCGGCACCATTCTGGTGGTGGGGTTCGGCGGCTTGCTGGCCCTGCGGGAAAACTTAAATGTGGCGGATATTGTGGCGTTCATGCTGTATCTGGGGCTGTTTTACGGGCCCATTGCCGGCCTGGCCAACCTGCTGGAAAGCACCCAGCAATCCCTGGCCGGGGCCGAGCGCGTGATGGCCATTCTGGATACGCCCTGCGAAATTGTGGATAAAGAAAATGCCACAGATATGGGCCGGGCGCAGGGCAGCATCACTTTTGAAAACGTGAGCTTTTCCTATCAGGAAGATATGCCGGTGCTCAATGACGTTTCCTTCCACTGCCAGCCGGGCAAAATGCTGGCGCTGGTAGGCCCCACCGGCGTTGGCAAAACCACCCTCACCCAGCTGATCTCCCGGTTCTATGAACCCACCCACGGCCGCATCCTCATCGACGGGCAGGATTTGCAGCAGATCACCCTGGAAAGCCTGCGGCGGAATATTTCCCCGGTGCTTCAGGATACCTTCCTCTTCAACGGCACCATTGCCGAAAACATCGGCTACGCCGTGCCCCAGGCCAGCCGCGAAGAGATTGTGGAAGCCGCCATAGCCGCCAATATTCACGATGATATTATGCATATGCCGGAAGGCTATGAAACCCAGGTAGGCGAACGGGGTCTTCGCCTGTCCGGCGGCCAGAAGCAGCGGGTGGCCATCGCCCGGGCCATCCTGCGCAAATCCCCCATCATCATCCTGGACGAAGCCACCGCTTCCGTGGATGTGGAAACGGAACGGCAAATTCAGCAAGCCATCCAGCAGATCGCCGGCAAGCGCACCATCGTGGCCATTGCCCACCGGCTTTCCACCATCCGCCATGCGGATCAGATTCTGGTGATTGATGAAGGGAAAGTAGCCGAAAGCGGCACCCATGAAGAACTGGTGGCGCTTGGCGGTATCTATGCCCGGATGCACCGCATCCAGTCCAACACCCGGGAAGACAACGAGTAATCTGATCCAGTCTCACGAAAAAAGGAAGCGATCCTGTCGCTTCCTTTTCTTTATTCACCCGGCATCACGCGATACAGCACAAAGGACGGGTTTTCATATACCGGTTCCAGTATGGAAAGATTCTGCCGCAATTGTTCATCGGTTTCCGCTTCATCCTGAATCGGATAAGTGCACCGCAGATAATAATCCGCTTCCGTCAGAACACGGCCATTGACACTGGGACGGAAACTGATACGCTCCGTATTCAGGTGGAGCGCCCTGGGCTTGATGAAAGCAATCACCGCATCTTTGGGCGTTTGTGCCTGAATGTAGCGGTACATATCCACCGCTTCCTTTGAATACACATCTTCCTTTTCCGGCTGACCGCCCTGCACCTGATTGGTGATCCCCTGATACAGCGCCGCCCCGAATGTGCATACCAGCACCACCGCCGCAAGCACGGCCAGAATTCGTTTCCATTGCCATACCGGCTTCTTTTTCTGCGCCCATTGGTACAGATGGATGCCGCCATAAGCCATATACATCATCAGGAAGGGCAAAATATTGAACAGATACCGGATCCCCTGCACATAGGGCAGAATCACCAGCACGAAATAGGTGGCCAGTACAAAGAACGTCAGATGCAGGTTTTCCCACCGGAACCCTTTGACATAAATGCCCATCGCCAGCAGAACAAATAAAAGCGGCAGCAATACCAAACTCACCGGCATGCTCAGCCGATACAGATACTGGGCTGTAACGCCAATGTAATAACCGATATTTTCAAACACTTTGCCCACGGTCACACTGCCCACGTCGCTCAGGTTGGACGTAGCCGGCATGAATGTGGACTCTGCCAGCCAACGGGCAATGAAAAACACCACATAAGGCAAACAGCAGGCAGCAACCTGCCGTGCGCCGTATTGCCCGGGCTGCCGGGCGATACGCAGGATCTGCGAAGCCGCCATGATCACGACCACCGTCAAGCCGTTCAGCCGGGTTTCGTACACCATGAACAGAGCCAGTCCCAGCCATACCGCCTGCAAAAAAGGCAGGAATTTTCGGGAAGCATCCGTCACCGCTGCTTCCATGCATTCCTGAAGCCAGAACGCCAGCACGCAGAAAAACAGGAAATACACGTCCGCGTACAGGTGATCCACCACGGGCATCAGCCGACTGCCGGCAGCGAACACCCCGGCCAGAAAGGCTGAAAGGCCCATGGAAAAACGACGGCGGTAATACAAATACAATACCCCGCTCATCAGGGCAAAAGTAATCAGGGAAGGCAGCTTATAATATATCAGGCTGCCAAAGTCTTCCCGGTCAAAACCAACAAATTGGTGCACCAAGGAAAGGCTCAGGGGAAAGCCCCAGGCATACACAAGCGTGCCCCGATCGGCTTCCGCGGGCAAAGGGGATGGATGCATGCCGACATTGATATGCGCCTGCTCTGCCAGCTTGCCCTCCGAAATAGCAATCCCTTCCGATAGGTAAGCAGCAAAATCGTCCCCCCAATAGGGCACGCCCCGGGTCAGCTGCAGCCCAAAAAGCAGCGCCATCACAAGCGCCAGTGCACCGGCTGTCAGCCAATCCTTTTTGCCATACCTGAATTTCACTTTCGTTCCCTTCCCCCTGAGTGTTATCCCGGTGATTATAGCACAGCAATCCTTTTTGCGTCAATCAAGCCAAGCGGCGGGAGAAACATACGCTTGAAAAAGGAATCGAGGTGCTTTATAATAAGAACAGATAAAAAAGGAGGAAATCCCCCATGAAACAAATGAAAAAGTATATTGCTCTTCTCCTGCTGGCTGTGATCGCCCTTTCCCTCACTGCCTGCGGTGAACCCCAGAAAGAAAACGCCGCACCCCAATCCACCCTGGCCTGCGATTTTTCTCTCCACAGCGGCGTCACCTTCGGCATGACCCGGGAAGAAGTGATTAAGAAGGAAGAGGCCGCCGGTTTTCAGATGGTGAAGGATATGGCAGCGCCCGATAAAGCCACCGTATCCCTGGGCACCTACATCGATCATTTTTACGACGAAGCCCAGCTGCCCGATCTTTTCAGCACCGGCACCTTCGCCGGCATCAAGGATTCCGAAATTGCCTATTGGTTCAACGATCAGGGACAGGTTTTCCGCATGCAGTATTCGTTGGATTGCAGGGAGACCACAGAGCAGGACAGGCAGCTGATCCTGAACATCCTGATGGAAAAATACGGCGAGCCCACCTATTCCTCCGAGAAGAATATGGCACTTCCTTCCGTGGTCAACAGCTATCCGGTTACCTATTCCGGCTGGCAGCGAGAAGGCAGCTATTCCGTCCCTGCCAGTTGGAAGCCTGAACTCATGCTGTCTGTTCGCTATGAAATCAGCAACAAGGAAGATATCACCTGGGTCATCCCGGATGAAAACGGCAGCTATGTAACCATTATCAATCACTCCTTCTCCCAAGGCCGCATCAATTACAACGGTGACGGCGACTGGTTCCCGGCCTGGCTGATCACCTATACCCGGCTGCCCAAGGCCGATTTTGAACAGAGCCTGACAACCCCCTCCGGCGACGCCACCATAATGCAAATCAATGATGATCTTTGATGTTTGTGTAATATAGAACGAAACATACAAATAACCAAGCCATCAGGCACAAAAAACGGCATGGAAGAGAACTTTTTGTTCTCCCATGCCGTTTGTATTTTCATTCCGGCTGCACATACCGGGGATTTTCGGCAATTGCCGCCCGGGCAAACATTTCGCCTGCCGCATCCAGATATTCTTCCGGCTTATTGGCCCGCAGAGCTTCCCGTACATATTTGAAAGGCACGTCCAGGCTATGGGCGAAGTATTTCAGGAACACATGCATCCGCCCCACCGCCGTCAGGGGATGCCAGGTGTTCCAATACGCCCGGAACAGGTCATCGTGGAAAGAAATCAGATCTTCCTTCGTAAGGGGTGCGCCGCCTTCCACTTCCCGGAGCACCGCCGGATTGGAAAGCAAACCACGCCCCAGCATCAGCCCGCGGATATGGGGATAAGCATCCTGCACTTCCTGCACCCGCTTCGCCGTGAACAGATCACCATTATAGACAAGGGGGCATTTCAGCGCTGCCAATGCCTGTTCAAAGGCATGGTACCAGGGTGTGCCCCGGTAAATCTGGCTCCGGGTACGGGGATGGATGATCAATTCATGAATGGGATAGGTGGAAAATACCGGCAGCAGCTTTTCCCACTCCTCCGGTTCATCAAAACCGATCCGGGTCTTGATGGAAACAGGCAGAGGTGTATTACCGTACACCTGATCCAGAAACCGCCGCAGGGCGTCCGGATCCTTCAGCATGGCAGAGCCCTTCCCCTTACCGGTCACCGTGCCGGAGGGGCAGCCCAGGTTCAGGTTTACCTCCGGATAGCCGCTGTCCGCAAAACCCCGGGCCGCACCAAGGAAACACAAAGGATCCCTGGCCAATATCTGGGGCACCGCAAAAAGCCCTCGGTTCTGCTCCGGCGAAAGCTCAAAATCCTGCCGGACGGTATAGGAAAGAGAAGATGACGGGCTGACAAAGGGCATGAAATACTTATCGATGCCGCCAAACCGGGCCTGAAACACCTGCCGGAAAATAGCGTCGGTGATCCCTTCCATGGGCGCAAAATACATGCGCATGCCTTTCCCTCCCCGCTTTTGTTTGCCGCTGCATTATAGCATTTTTCCTGTTGCTTCGCAAGCGCTTCCTCTATTGACATTCCCACAAAGCATGCTATACTGTATCTATAAACAAGCCCCCAAGGCTCTCATACAAGAAAGGGGATATTATGATGAAAAAACTGGTTGCTTTCTTTGTTGCGCTCATGCTGCTGTGCGGCACTTGCAGCGCCCTGGCGGAAAACCTCATTGATTTTTCTGCCCTGTCGGATGATGCACTGCTGAAACTGATGAACCTTTGCCATTCCGAACTGGCCGACCGGGAAACCCAGCTGGATAACATTCTCTATGAAGATAAAGAGCTGGGCATCACCGTCAAGATTACCGGGTTTGAATGGAATTATTTCGGTACCTCCATCAGCCTGATGGGTACCCTCATCAACCGCAGCAATTACCAAGTATCCGTCCATGTGAAAGACTATGATGTGTTTATGAATAACTGGAGCGTGGGCTGCTACGGAAACCGTACCCTGGATGCCGAGCCCGGCCGGAATACAAAAGCTGCGATTTTTGAAACCGTTTCCATAGAAGAAATTACCGATATTACCAAGCCGGCTGATCTTGACACCCTGGAAGGCACTTTTGTGGTACGGGTGGATGGAAAAGTGGTGAAAGAAATTCCCTTCACCTACACCCAATTCCCCAATGTCCAATAATCCAATCCGGAACATACCAAAGACCACCCGCCAATCCGGGTGGTTTTTTGATGCAATCAAAAACCCCTCCTGAAAGAGGGGCAATGCAGGCACTTCCTACGGTGCACTGTGATAGCAGTTATTCTGCATTGTTTGGGAGGCGCATGACACCATCGCCGTCCAGCACACCACCTTTGGGCATCAGTTCGGTTACGGTGACAAATTCATAGCCCTGAGACTGCAGTTCAGGAACATATTCCAGCAATGTACTGATGGTATGGCGGCCATAAGTATGCATAAGGATGATGGAACCGGGCTCGGTTTTCTTGCGCAGCACATTCATCACCTGTTCGCGGGTGGATTCATAAAAGCCATCCAGGCTGTCAAAGGTCCACAAAATCATCTCACAGCCCAGCGCACGGCCGATAGCGCGATCACGGTAAGTATAGTAACCGCTCGGCGGGCGGTAGTAGGCAACAGGCTGCCCGGTAATACCCTCAAGCAATTCATTACAGCGGGTAATCTCTCTATAAATGGTCTGGATGGAAGCTTCACGCATATCGGGATGAAGCATGGAGTGATTTGCCAGTTCGTGCCCACGGGCGTAGATTTCACTGACCCATTCCCTGTGTTTTAGAATGAGTTCCCCCTGTATAAAGAAGGTGCACTTGATATCCAGGGTGTCCAGCGTGTCCAGCAGCACAGGGATCTTTCCCAGCCCACCGGCAGTATCAAAGGTAATGGCAATCTTTTTCTCGTCTGTTGCCACAATACGCAGCCCGTCGCGCTTAGCTGCATCTGCGGCAAGGATACTTTCATCCTGCAGGATATGCTCTCCGTTTTTTTCCAGAACAAGCCGGATGGTTTGTCCCTGGGGCATTTCCTCGGTAATGCCAATTCGAAAGACGCCATTCTTTTGCTGACTATCGAATTTTCGCTGACACAGCACTTCGCCGTTTTCGTCCAGAACAAGCAATATATCCGCATCGCTGCCGGCACGAATGCACTTGAAACTCAGATCCAGTTCTCTGCCATACAGACCCACATAAGCAGGTTCACAGAATGCATAGTTCTCCGCAGCAAGAGATGTAGCCGGCAGTACCAGCATCAATAATGCCAGCCACAGAATCCGTTTACACAACAGAAACACACCTCCATATATTGGGATTTTTTCATAATTATACATTGTTCCCCATATTATGTCAATCCAAACATATGAACGACAATCTGAACACAGGCAGTCGGATACTTCATATTTATTTAATAATTAAAGTGGCAAGCTTTTTTCCTGTTTAACACGTAACATTAACGTAAATGCCTATCGTAATTCTCAATCGTCCCCTGCGACAGCCTCCTGACCTTACATTCCAACTGATACTCCATGATAGCATCCTTCAGTAACAACAAAAACCCCCTTTTTCCTCCTGTTGACAGTTGGAAAAAGGGGGGTAATGCCAATCGTGCCTGATGGGTTGAAATCGCAAAAAACTACAAGAGCGATGGCAACAGCATAGGAAACAGTTAAGAGATTAACGTCAGGTACTTGATAGCCTCTGTATTCTTAGCGGCTGCAGACGCATACGACATTGTAAGTGCCTGGAAAGATAGTTGCTGGGTGGCAATCTCATTTATTTGCTGAAGTTCCTGCAGTACGTCATCGAGTTGCTTGCTTGCCTTTTCAAGAACTGTGCAACATTTATACATTGCTGTTTTCAGTTCATCCAGATTTTCAAGGATTTCATCCAGCTTCAGAATGACCAGATTTTGACGAGTTTCTGATTCAAAAAGGTTATATGCACCATCTGCGCCAGTCAAAGAAGAACAGCGACTGGTTTCGAAATACTCCAGTATGGTGCAGACTGCTGCAAAATTTCGATATTTCGGATACAGTATATCCTTTTCATATAGTTTGTTGAGGATTTCTTCACTTTCATTGATGATCGACTCCAGTTTTTTGATCTCAGAGGAAATTATCTGAATTCGCTTTTGCGCAAAAGCCTCGTATTCAGGCGTTGCCTTTGCGGATGCTTGCTGAAAAGCTTCCTCCAATGTAGATTTTACAGATGAGAAGTATTCCTCTTCAGAAGATTTGAAGTTATTATATTCTTTCAACTTTACCAAATATGCATCATAGGCATCAGCAGCTTTATTGCACCCCTTAAACAACGTTGAAGTAAATGACACCAAAAAAATAGGAAACATAATCAAGCCCGAAGTATATGGCATTTCCGTAAGAGTAATCAAGAAAAATGATACCAACAGAGATGCAAGAGCTGCCCACAACAGGCATTTCCCAAATGAAAAGCGCTCTGCCTGCGGCACTTCTTCTGGTTTTTGAACTACTTTCGAAGCATCAAAGGTCTTTTTTAAGTTAGGTGCTTTATAATGCTTGAAGAATATGTCATGTCGTATGTTACCATCAGAATAGACTATGTCTGAAAATACATCCAATAGATCTTCTTGTTGAACAGCATAGTAATTAGGATAGCTGTCCCTGAGTTCGTCCTCCCTGCATTCGTTAACTAAGTCATATACAGAATGCACACTGGGCTGGTAATAATCCAGCGGCGGCTCAGAAAGTGCCCCAACCAGTGAATCATTGCTCACCCATGACAAGGAATAGTCCGGGTTTGTGCCAATCTCTTGATAGCATTCATCGTGAAACTTCAAAGCCTCATAGGAAATCCTCAAGTTCATCAGATTACTTTCAAGCGAAGCGGCTTTTTCAAGGTATGTCTGGATTTCTTGCCTCATATAAGTTTCTCCCTTTGCAGTTTTTTGTGGCAGTTTGCTCAACGTTCCAATGAAAAAACAACTTAAAATACCTCTGATCGTGAGTATATCATATCTATGCCGACATATCAACTATTTAGAAGTTTTTAGGTTTTGGATTGGTTGTCACCAGTTCCCCGCGAAAGCCCCCTGACTTATATTCCAAATGATACTCCATGATAGAAAACCCCTCTTTCTTTGACATAAGCCAACAGAAAGAGGGGGAAATGCCTATCGTACCCAGAGGGCTGTCATATTTCAAACAGCCTACAGGCCTAATTCAACATTTTACGTACCAGACGCGAACTTTCGTTACGCCTCAGCACTCGCAAAGCCTTGTAATTCCTGAATTACAGCTCAGCGAAGTACTTGATGGTGCGAACCATCTGAGAGGTGTAGCTGTTCTCGTTGTCGTACCAGGACACGACCTGCACCTGATAGGTGTCGTCAGCGATCTTGGCAACCATGGTCTGGGTGGCATCGAACAGGGAGCCATAGGTCATGCCGATGATGTCAGAGGACACCAGCTGTTCTTCGGTGTAGCCGAAGGAAGCGGAGGCGGCGTTCTTCATGGCGGCATTGATGGATTCCTTGGTCACGTCCTGGCCCTTCACAACGGCAACCAGCAGGGTGGTGGAACCGGTGCAAACGGGAACGCGCTGAGCGGAACCGATGAGCTT
>JAFSGG010000085.1 GCA_017434775.1 Clostridia bacterium | reverse complement strand
TTTTCTCCTTCGCCGTTTCTCTGTTTTTCCCCGGATGCAGAGCATCCGGAAGGCGGCGTTTTGCCGCCCGGCCCGTGGGGGTCATGTGTTGTACAAAGGATAATTCTCCGGTTATCCATGCGGTGAATTAACTTTCTTTATACAAGGAAATTTTTTGGCATTGCTGCAGCGGCACATTGCCTGAAAGTACAGCAGCCAATGTCCGCAGGGTGGGTCAAGGGACAATGTCCCTTGTGGGGTATGGGGCTACGCCCCATGAATGGTTCCTTTTCCAACGGGCAAAAATCAGTAATTTTCAGCCTTCAGCTGGAAATAAGCCTTGGGATGGGCGCAAACGGGGCAGAGTTCGGGAGCAGCCTTGCCGATGTGGATATGGCCGCAGTTGGAGCACTGCCAGATCATATCGCCGTCCCGGGAGAAGACCAGACCGCCTTCCACGTTGGAAAGGAGCTTCAGGTAGCGTTCTTCGTGTTCTTTTTCGATTTTGCCCACTTCTTCGAAGAGGTAAGCGATGTGATCAAAGCCTTCTTCCTTGGCTTCTTTGGCAAAGGTGGCGTACATATCGGTCCATTCGTAGTTTTCGCCTTCGGCGGCGGATTTCAGGTTCTGGGCGGTGTCGCCGATGCCGTTCAAAAGCTTGAACCAGATTTTGGCGTGTTCCTTTTCATTGTTGGCGGTTTCTTCAAACAGAGCGGCAATCTGTACATAGCCTTCCTTCTTGGCCTTGGAAGCGAAATAGGTGTATTTGTTCCGGGCCTGGCTTTCGCCGGCAAATGCATCGCGCAGGTTTTGTTCGGTCTTGCTGCCTTTCAGTTCCATGAATACATCCTCCTTAAATATAAGCAATGTGTTTTGTATCTAGTCGAACATATTATAACACAATTATCGGAAATTGAAACAGAAAACGCATAATTTTTCGTCAGAAATGTTATATTGCTGAGGGAGAGTAAAAAACTTTTGCCAAAACCCTTGACAAGCGGGAAGGGTCATGCTATTCTATACATGCGTTAGCACTCAACGAGCGAGAGTGCTAACAAAACCGGGAGGGGGGGAAGAACGTGCGGGAAGCAGGCGTGGACGCCAGAAAACGGCGCATTTTGCAGGCCATCATTGAAGACTATGTGCTGACGGCCCTGCCGGTAGGTTCCCGGACGATTTCCCGGAAGTATGAAACCTCCCTTTCCAGCGCCACCATCCGCAACGAAATGAGCGATCTGGAAGAAATGGGCTATCTGGCCCAGCCCCATGTATCCGCCGGCCGGGTGCCCAGCCACAAGGCGTACAGGCTGTATGTGGACGGTCTTTTGCAAAACGGCTTTGCGGTAAACGATGATGCCAAAGGCTTCTTCACCTCCCAGATCCGCCAGATGGAGGATGTGGTTACCTCTGCGGCCCATGCCATTGCGGAGCTGACGCATTACACCGCCGTGGTCATGATGCCCAAGCAATTGGAACAGCGCATTTCCTGCCTGCAGCTGGTGCCCATGCCAAGAGGCGCCGCTCTGCTTGTGATCGTCACCGATACCGGTGCCATCCGGGATACGGTGATCAAGGTAAGCGACCGGCTGGACAGCGATGCCCTCTTTGCCATTTCCCGGCTTCTGACGGAACGGCTGGCCGGCAGAACGCTTCAGGAAGTGCAGGAAATGCTGGGGGTTTACGCCCGGATGGACGGGCCGGATGCAAGGGTGCTGGAAGGCATCGCTTCCCTGGCCGCACAGATGGAAAAGCAGAGCGCTCAGGACACGGTGATCATCGGCGGTTCCCACAACATCCTCAGCTATCCCGAATATTCCGATGTGGAAAAAGCCCGGGCATTCCTGACGGCTCTGGAAAAGAAGGATCAGCTCACCCGGCTTTTATCCCATCACGAAGCACCGTTTATGGTGCACATCGGCGGCGAAAGCGGCATTCCGGATATGCAGGATTGCGCCATCGTCACCGCCGGTTATCAGGTGGGCAAGGGGCACAGGGGCGCTATTGGCGTCATCGGCCCGGCCCGGATGCCCTATTTGCAAGTGTTATCCACCCTGGGGGCAGTCAGTGAAGCGCTGACGGAGCTGCTGGGAGAATGATAAATGGAATGAGGAAATAAGGCATGTCTCCAAAGAAAGAAAAGGAAATCCTGCAGGAAGAAACGGCCGTGGCCGAAGAAGTGCAGGATATGATGGAAGAAGTTCAGGAAGACGAACTGACCAAGGCTCAGCAACAAGCCGAGGAATACCTGAACCTGGCCCAGCGTGTGCAGGCGGATTTTGATAATTTCCGCAAACGCAATAAGGCCACAAGAGCAGAAGCTTACGAAGAAGGGGCCCGGGATTTCATCAAGAACCTGCTGCCCGTGGTGGATAATCTGGAGAGGGCCCTGACCCAGGCCACGGAAGACGAAAGCTTCAAAACCGGCGTGAACATGATCTACCGCCAGCTGCTGGACACCCTGGAAAAGCGGGGCGTGGAAGTGATCGCCCGGCAGGGCGAAAAGTTTGACCCCAATCTGGAAAACGCCGTGATGCAGGGTACTGCTGATGAAGGCGAGCCCGGCACTGTGTGCACTGTGCTGCAGAAAGGCTATAAGATGGGCGAATTCGTTCTGCGCCACGCCATGGTAAAAGTGGTAGAAGAATAATTCAGAATTCAGAATGAAGAATGAAGAATTATGTTTTGATGAATCATTGCCTGTACAGCAGACAAAATGAAAACAAATTTCAATTCTTAATTTTGAATTCTTAATTCTTAATTTCTATATTACCTGTAACAAACTTAGTATAAACGAAAAGATTTGGAGGAAACAAAAATGAGCAAGATCATCGGTATTGACCTGGGTACTACCAATAGCTGCGTGGCCGTCATGGAAGGCGGCGAACCCGTTGTCATCGCTAACGCTGAAGGCAGCCGTACCACCCCCTCTGTGGTGGCTTTCACCAAGGACGGCGAACGTCTGGTGGGCCAGATTGCCAAGCGTCAGGCCATCACCAACCCCGACCGCACCATCGCTTCCATCAAGCGCCAGATGGGCACTTCCTACAAAGTGGATATCGACGGCAAGTCCTACAATCCCCAGGAAATCAGCGCCATGGTGCTGCAGAAGCTGAAGGCGGATGCCGAAGCATATCTGGGCGAAACCGTGACCCAGGCCGTTATCACCGTGCCTGCTTACTTCTCCGAC
>JAFSGG010000084.1 GCA_017434775.1 Clostridia bacterium | reverse complement strand
CGAAGCAGTCGGTTTCCCGGACGATGACTTCCTGGGCCACGTCCACCAGACGGCGGGTGAGGTAACCAGAGTCAGCGGTACGCAGAGCGGTATCAGCCAGAGACTTACGGGAACCATGGGAAGACATGAAGAATTCCAGCACGTTCAGGCCTTCACGGAAGTTGGCGCGGATAGGCACTTCGATGGCCTTACCGGAAGGAGAAGCCATCATGCCGCGCATGCCGGCCAGCTGAGCAACCTGGCTGGCGCTACCACGGGCACCGGAGCCGGTCATCATGCTGATGGGGTTGAAGGGGGGCAGAACTTCCATCACGCGGCCGCGCAGGCGGGCGGTGGTTTCGTTCCAGGCAGAGGTAACGCGGCGATAACGTTCGTCTTCAGTCAATTCGCCGCGACGATACTTCTTATTGATGGTGGCCACCAGTTCGTCGGTTTCTTTCAGCCACTGCTTCTTTTCAGCAGGCACGATGATGTCGCTGACGGAAACGGTGACGGCACCGCGGGTGGAATAGCGATAGCCCAGGTTCTTGATAGCGTCCAGCACCTGAGCGGTTTCGCTTTCGCCATGGATGCGGAAGCAACGTTCCACGATGGCACCCAGGTCTTTCTTCACGACCTTATGGTCGATTTCCAGGGCGAACATATCGTCCAGGCAGTTACGGGGCTTGAAGCCCAGATCCTGGGGAATTTCATCGTTGAAGATCAGCAGACCCAGGGTGGTATCGATGATCTTCTGGGCGGTTTCGCCGTTGAAGGAGCGTTCAATACGCACCTTGATGGGAGCCTGCAGGGCGATCTGCTTGCACTGGTAAGCCATCAGGGCTTCGTCCTGAGAGCAGAACACACGGCCGGCGCCCTTGGCGTCTTCGCGGCTGATGGTCAGGTAGTGGCAGCCGATAACCATGTCCTGAGAGGGGCTGATAACGGGCATACCGTCCTGGGGTTTCATGATGTTGTTGGCGCACAGCATGAGGAACCGGGCTTCCGCCTGGGCTTCCATGGACAGCGGTACGTGCACAGCCATCTGGTCGCCGTCAAAGTCGGCGTTGTAGGCGGTACAGGCCAGGGGATGCAGCCGGATGGCCTTGCCTTCCACCAGGATGGGTTCAAATGCCTGGATACCCAGACGGTGCAGGGTGGGGGCGCGGTTGAGGAGCACGGGGTGTTCCTTGATGACGCCTTCCAGAATATCCCACACTTCGGGGCGAACCTTTTCCACCATGCGCTTGGCGTTCTTCACGTTATGGGCCAGTTTCTGGGAAACCAGCTTTTCCATCACGAAGGGCTTGAACAGTTCCAGCGCCATATCCTTGGGCAGGCCGCACTGATACAGTTTCAGTTCGGGGCCAACCACGATAACGGAGCGGCCGGAATAGTCCACGCGCTTGCCCAGCAGGTTCTGGCGGAAGCGGCCCTGCTTACCGCGAAGCAGGTCGGAAAGGCTCTTGAGGGGACGGTTGCCGGGGCCCGTTACGGGGCGGCCGCGGCGGCCGTTATCGATCAGCGCGTCCACAGCTTCCTGCAGCATGCGCTTTTCATTGCGCACGATGATATCGGGGGTGCCCAGTTCCAGCATCCGCTTGAGGCGGTTGTTGCGGTTGATCACCCGGCGATAGAGGTCATTGAGGTCAGAGGTGGCGAAGCGGCCGCCATCCAGCTGCACCATGGGGCGCAGATCCGGAGGAATGACGGGCACCACGTCCATGATCATCCATTCGGGCTTATTGTTGGACAGGCGGAAAGCTTCCACCACTTCCAGCCGCTTGATGGCATGGGTGCGCTTCTGGCCTTCCACGTCACGATCCCGTTCTTTTTCCACCAGTTCGGCGATTTCCTTCTTCAGGCTCTGGCTCAGGGCTTCCAGATCCAGTTCCTGCAGCATGATTTTCACCGCTTCGGCGCCGATACCAGCCTTAAAATCGCCCCGTTCTTCTTCGGGCATGGCCATGATGGTACGGTACTTGCCGTCGGTGATCAGTTCATTCTTGGAAACCTTGGTATTGGCTTCGATACCGGGGTTCAGCACGATATAGGATGCAAAATACAGCACCTTTTCCAGGGCACGGGGGCTCACATCCAGCAGCATGCCCATGCGGGAAGGCAGGCCCTTGAAATACCAGATGTGGCTTACGGGAGCCGCCAGCTGGATATGGCCCATGCGTTCACGGCGGACTTTAGCCCGGGTGATCTGCACGCCGCACTTGTCGCAGACTTTGTCCTTGCCCTTGAATTTGATGCGTTTATATTTACCGCAGGCGCATTCCCAGTCCTTCTGGGGCCCAAAGATGCGCTCGCAGTACAGACCGTCACGCTCAGGCTTGAGGGTACGGTAGTTGATGGTCTCCGGTTTGCTGACTTCGCCGTAGCTCCAGGCGAGAATCTGCTCGGAAGAGGCCATGCCGATTTGGATGGAATCTAAATTGGTCAGTTCAAACATGTATAATAACTCCCTCCGCTTTGGCCATTCCGGGGATGAGAATCAATCGTGGTTCCTTCCCGGGTTATTCAATGTCGTCATCATCGTCCAGGCTGATGTCATCCAGCATGTCATCCATGCCGAAATCGTCAAAATCGTCATCCAGGCTGATATCGGTATCCACGTCGAAATCGGCCACTTCGCCGTCTTCGCCGGAAGCGTTATCTTCATCGGCAAAGGGTTCGTCGAAGTCGATTTCCTTGGCGGTGGCGCCGGTATCGTCATCATCATCGTCATCCAGTTCGCGGATTTCAATTTCCTGATGATCTTCACCCAGTACGCGCACATCCAGTGCCAGGGCCTGCAGTTCTTTGATGAGCACCTTGAAGGATTCGGGAATGCCGGGGGTGGGAATATTCTGACCCTTGACGATGGCTTCGTAGGTCTTCACGCGGCCCACGATATCGTCAGACTTGACCGTCAGAATTTCCTGCAGGGTATGAGCGGCGCCGTAAGCTTCCAGCGCCCACACTTCCATTTCACCAAAACGCTGGCCGCCGAACTGGGCTTTACCGCCCAGAGGCTGCTGGGTGACCAGGGAGTAGGGGCCGGTGGAGCGAGCGTGCATCTTATCGTCTACCAGATGGTGGAGCTTGAGGAAGTACATGTAGCCCACCGTCACGGGGTTTTCGAAAGGTTCGCCGGTACGGCCGTCGTAGAGGATGGTCTTACCGTCGGCAGGCAAGCCGGCCATGGTGAGGCAGTTATCAATGTCTTCCTTGGTGGCACCATCGAACACGGGGGTGGCCACATGCCAGCCCAGGGCCTTGGCCGCACGGCCCAGATGCACTTCCAGCACCTGACCGATGTTCATACGGCTGGGAACGCCCAGGGGGTTCAGCACGATATCCAGGGGCGTGCCATCGGGCAGGAAGGGCATGTCTTCTTCGCGCAGGATGCGGGATACAACGCCCTTGTTGCCGTGACGGCCGGACATTTTGTCGCCCACGGAGATCTTGCGCTTCTGGGCGATGTACACACGCACCATTTCATTCACGCCGGGAGACAGTTCGTCCTTATTTTCGCGGTTGAAGGTCTTCACATCCACCACGATGCCGCCTTCGCCGTGGGGCACCTTCAGGGAGGTGTCGCGCACTTCGCGGGCCTTTTCGCCGAAGATGGCGCGCAGCAGGCGTTCTTCCGCCGTCAGTTCGGTTTCACCCTTGGGGGTTACCTTACCCACCAGGATATCACCGCTGCGCACTTCGGCGCCGATGCGGATGATGCCGTTTTCGTCCAGGTCACGGATGGCGTCTTCACCCACATTGGGAATATCCCGGGTGATTTCTTCCGGACCCAGCTTGGTTTCGCGGGCTTCGGATTCGTATTCTTCGATGTGGATGGAGGTGTATTTGTCTTCCTTCACCAGCCGTTCGCTGATGAGGACGGCGTCTTCGTAGTTGTAGCCTTCCCAGGTCATGAAACCGATGAGCATGTTACGGCCCAGAGCGATTTCGCCGTTTTCCGTGGAAGGACCATCCGCCAGCAGATCGCCCACTTCCACCTTTTCACCCAGAGAAACACGGGGACGCTGGTTGATGCAGGTGCCCTGGTTGGAGCGGGTGAACTTGGTGAGGCGGTAGCTGTGCTTTTCGCCGATTTCGTCTTCGATGATGATTTCATCGGCAGATACGGCGGACACAACGCCGGCATGCTTGCTAAGCAGCACCACACCGGAGTCATGAGCAGCCTTGAATTCCATACCGGTACCAACGAAGGGAGCTTCGGGCACCAGGAGCGGCACGGCCTGACGCTGCATGTTGCAGCCCATCAGGGCACGGGCGGCGTCGTCGTTTTCCAGGAAGGGGATCATGGCCGTGGAAACGGACACAACCTGCTTGGGAGAAACGTCGATGTAGTCCACCTGAGAAGCGGGCACTTCGATGGTGTCTTCACGCCAGCGCACGATGATGCGGGAATTGACGAAGGTACCGTCTTCATTGACAGGCTCCTTGGCCTGGCCCACTTTGTATTTATCTTCTTCGTCGGCCGTCATGTAGACGATCTTGTCGGTGACCTTGCCGGTTTCCTTATCCACATAGCGATAGGGAGCTTCGATGAAGCCGTATTCGTTAATGCGGGCGTAGGTGGCCAAAGAACCGATCAGACCGATGTTGGGGCCTTCAGGCGTTTCAATGGGGCAGATACGGGCATAGTGAGAATAGTGAACGTCGCGCACTTCCATGCTGGCGCGGTCACGGTTCAGACCGCCGGGGCCCAGAGCGGACAGACGGCGCTTATGCGTCAGTTCGGACAGGGGGTTGGGCTGGTCCATGAACTGGGACAGCTGAGAGGAGCCGAAGAACTCCTTAATGGCAGCGGAAACGGGGCGGATGTTGATCAGGTCATTGGGTTTTACGTCGTTGGAATCCTGGATGGCCATGCGTTCGCGGACCACGCGTTCCAGACGGGACAGGCCAATGCGCACCTGGTTTTGCAAAAGTTCGCCCACAGAGCGCAGACGACGGTTGCCCAGATGGTCGATATCGTCGGTAACACCAACGCCGTAGGGCAGGCCCAGCAGGTAGCTGACGGAAGCCACGATATCGTCAATGATGATGTGCTTGGGCACCAGGTCATACACGTTTTCGGCGATGACGCGCTTGAGGTCTTCTTCCGCCACGCCTTCCATCACCTTATCCAGGGTGGGCTTATGCACCATTTCCAGAATGCCGGCTTCCTTGGGATCAAAGGGCAGGTAAGCGGAAGCATCCACGAAATTGTTGCCCAGCACCTTATGCACCACGTCGCCGCACTGCAGCATGACCACATTCACGCCGGCGTTCTGCACAGCCTTGGCCATGGTTTCGGTAAACACTTCACCCTTTTTGACCATCACTTCGCCGGTGATGGGGTTCACCACATCTTCGGCGGCTTCCTGGCCGGCGATACGGGCGGCAACGCCCAGCTTTTTATTAAACTTATAGCGGCCCACGCGCATCAGATCATAGCGCTTGGGATCAAAGAACAGGCTGCGGAGCAGAGCCCGGGCGCCGTCTTCGGTGGGGGGTTCACCGGGCTTCTGGCGCTTGTACACTTCCAGAAGACCCTGGGTCTGGGTCTTGGTGGTATCGGAACGGGCGATGGTGGTCAGCAGCCTCTCATCGTCGCCCAGAAGATCGGTGATTTCCTGATCCGTGCCGTAGCCCAGGGCACGCAAAAGCACCGTGATGGGCAGCTTGCGGGCACGGTCAATACGGACCCACAGCACGTCGTTGGAGTCCGTTTCGTATTCCAGCCAGGCACCCCGGTTGGGGATGATCTGGGAGGAGAAAAGGCGCTTGCCGGCCTTATCGATCTGCATGTCAAAATAAGCACCGGGAGAACGCACCAACTGGCTGACGATAACACGTTCAGCACCGTTGATGATAAAGGTGCCATGTTCGGTCATCAGGGGGAAATCGCCCATGAAGACTTCGGATTCTTTGATTTCGCCGGTTTCCCTGTTCTTGAGGCGGACAAATACCCGCAGGGGAGCGGCGTAGGTAAGATCTCTTTCTTTGCAACGCTCAACGGAATTCTTGGGCGTGCCGTCCAGCGAGTAGTCGACGAATTCCAACACCAGATTTTCGCTATAATCGGTGATGGGGGACACATCTGCCAGAACCTCTTTCAGATCATCGGTGAGAAAACGCTTGTAGCTGTTTTTCTGCACTTCGATCAGGTTGGGCATATCCAGGACCTCGTCGATGCGCGAGAAGCTCATACGTTTGCGCAGCTTCCCAATTTGAACCTCGTGCACCATAAAAGCTATCACCCCTTTATTGCTGACCAATACCGCTAAAAAAGCGCAGATTGCCCCTACCCCATTCCCCGGCTTTTCACCGTTTTCGGGACGGCACAAAACACGCATCGTAACGATACTGATGCAATCATAGAGTATAGCACAACGATTTTGCAATGTCAACGGCATTTTCGGAGATATTTGGCATTTTCTTTACAAAATTTACATAAGTTATGGGTTTTCTTCCCCGAAAATGAAAAAAACCGCCCTTCCGGACGGTTTATTTGTTCATGAAAGTTGGGTAAGGAGAGCATCACCGAACGCTGCGCAGGTGTTGCCGGGGATCGCAGCATCCACCTGTTTTTCGCTGCGGGCGTACTGGATGGCGGCGGTGAGTTTTTCGGCTTTTTCAGGCATACCGATGTGGCGCAGCAGCATGCAGGCAGCCGTGAGGATGGATTCGGGATTGGCATAGTCCCCCAGCCCTTCCGCAATCAGCCGGGGAGCGGAGCCGTGAATGGCTTCGAACATGGCGTATTCACTGCCGGTATTGGCACTGCCGGCCGTGCCCACGCCGCCCTGAATCTGGGCCGCTTCGTCGGTGATGATATCGCCGTAAAGATTGGGCAGCACAAACACCTGGAAGTTGGAGCGGATCTGCTTATTCACCAGATTGGCGCTCATGATGTCGATGTAATATTCATCGGCCTGAATATCCGGGTATTCTGCCGCCACTTCATGGCAGATGGCGGAGAACAGGCCGTCGGTCTTTTTCATGATGTTGGATTTGGTGACGATGGCCACGTGGGTTTTGCCGTTCTTTTTGGCAAATTCGAAAGCAGAACGGGCAATGCGTTTGGTGCCTTCCACGGTGGTCACCTTGAAATCCATGGTCAGGGTATCGCTGATTTCAATGCCCCGGCTGCCAAGGGTGTATTCCCCTTCGGTGTTTTCCCTAAAGAAAGTCCAGTCGATATTTTCTTCAGGCACGCATACGGGACGCACATTGGCGTACAGGTCCAGGGCCCGGCGCAAACTCACATTGGCACTTTCCATCTTGCCGCCGGAGGGGGTGGTGGTGGGGCCTTTGAGCAGCACGTCGCATTCCTTGATGGCGGCCATCACGTCATCGGGCACCGCCTGACCCAGCGCCAGACGGTTTTCGATGGTGAGGCCTTCGATGACCCGCAGTTCGATGGAGCCATTTGCAATTTCATCCGCCAGCAGCTTTTCCAGCGCCCGCTTGGCTTCGGCCATGATGATGGGGCCGATGCCGTCGCCGTCGATGAGGCCGATGATGGTCTTGTTTTCATCCTTCTGCTTTTTGGCAGCGTTCAGGTTCTGGGCCCGGGCAATCTGCTCCCGGAGCAGTTTTTCAAAATGCGCAACGGCATTCTTGATCTGATTTTCCATTATTCTGCCATCTCCTTTGTGTATTGCAAAAGGCCGCCGGCTTTGAGCATATCGCCCTGCCGCTTGGTGAGGCTGCACACCAGAGGGATTTCCCGGCCGGTGGTCAGGCTGCGAAGGGTCATTTCGCCGCTTTCCAGCCCGGCATAAATGTTTTCAATCACCAGGTCTTCATCCTGTTTCAGCAGATCATAATCTTCGGGGTTTTTGAAGGTAAGGGGCAGGATACCGGCGTTAATCAGGTTAGCCACATGGATGCGGGCAAAGGATTTGGTAATCACAGCCCGCACGCCCAGATGCAGGGGCGCCAGCGCCGCATGTTCACGGGAAGATCCCTGGCCGTAGTTCAGGCCGCCGATGATGAAGCTGCGGCCGTTCTTCAGCGCACGGGCCGGGAACTCTTCATCGCAGACGGTGAAGCAGAATTCGGAAAGCTTGGGCACATTGGAACGGAAGGGCAGAATCTTGGCACCGGCCGGCATGATATGGTCGGTGGTGATATTGTCCCCCACTTTCAGGGTCAGCTTGGCGGAAAGGGTATCGGGCAGGGGTTCGCCCTTGGGGAAAGGCTTGATGTTGGGGCCGCGAAGCACGGTGAGATCCTTGGCTTCTTCCAGAGAAGCGGGCTGGATCACGCCGCTGTCATCGGCGGCAAACACTTCCGGCATCGTAACAACCGGGGCTTCGCCCAGGGTGGAAGGATCGGTGATGAAGCCGGTCAGGGCGCTGGCGGCAGCCACTTCGGGCGATGCCAGATACACCTGCGCATCCCGGGTGCCGCTGCGGCCTTCAAAATTGCGGTTGAAGGTACGCACGGAAACGCCGCCGGAAGAGGGGGAGAAGCCCATGCCGATGCAGGGACCGCAGGCACATTCCAGAATCCGGGCACCGGCAGCGATCATATCCTCCAGCGCGCCGCAGCGGCTGAGCATGGTGAGCACCTGACGGGAACCGGGGGAAATGGACAGGGACACGGTATCCTTGATCTTCTTGCCCTTGAGGATGGCGGCTACCCGCAGCATATCCGCCAGGGAAGAATTGGTGCAGCTGCCGATGCACACCTGGGTCACCGGAATATCGGACAGGGCAGCGGCTTCTTTCACATGATCGGGCGAATGGGGGCAGGCAAGCAAAGGCTTTACGTCCGCCAGGTCAATATCGATCACACGGTCGTATTCAGCGTCCGGATCGGCGGCAAGCGCCTGCCAGTCCTCTTCCCTGCCCTGGGCCGCCAGGAAAGCTTTCGTTACATCATCGGAAGGGAAAACGGAGGTGGTAGCGCCAAGCTCGGCGCCCATGTTGGTGATGGTGGCGCGCTGGGGCACGGTAAGGTTCCGGATGCCTTCGCCGCTCCATTCCATCACGGCGCCCACACCGCCCTTGACGGTCAGGATGCGCAGCAGATACAGGGCCACGTCCTTGGCGGAAGCCCAGGGGTTCAGTTTTCCGGTGACCCGGATATTGAATACCTTGGGCATGGGAATGTGATAAGCACCGCCGCCCATGGCCACGGCTACGTCCATGCCGCCGGCACCCATGGCCAGCATGCCCAGGGCACCGCCGGTGGGGGTATGGCTGTCGGAGCCGATCAGCGTTTTGCCGGGCTTGCCAAAGCGTTCCAGATGCACCTGATGGCAGATGCCGTTACCTGGCCGGGAATACCGCACGCCGAACTTGCGGCATACGGACTGGATGAACTGATGATCGTCCGGGTTTTCAAAGCCGCACTGGAGGGTGTTGTGGTCAATATAAGCAATGGAATATTCCGTGCGTACCCGGGGAATATCCATAGCTTCCAGAGCGAGATACGCCATGGTACCGGTGGCATCCTGGGTCAGGGTCTGGTCAATACGCAGGGCAATATCCTGCCCCTGAATCATTTCGCCTTCCAGAAGATGAGCGGCAATCAGTTTCTGCGTTAAGTTCATAGCCATTACAGTTCCCTCCCCAGAATATTATCTCTTGCATTTTCGATGTGGCGGCGCAAAAGCCGTTCGGCTTCGTCGCCGTCCCGGTTGATGACGGCCTGCAAAATGGCCCGGTGTTCATCATAAGACTGTTCCGCACGCTGCTGGCCGGAAAGGGATGCCCGGCGGTATTTCACAATACGGCGATGCAGGGGCGCCAAAGTGTCCAGCAGGGCATTGCTGTTGCTGGAAGCATAGAGCAGTTCGTGGAAGCGGCTGTCCGTATTCTTCAATTGATCCGGCACCGCTTTGGTGGTGTAGAATTCCTGCAGATCCAGCACTTCCTTCATTTCGGCAATGGCTTCATCGGTAGCCTTTTCCGCAGCCCAGCGGGCAGCCAGGCCTTCAATGCGCAGGCGGATTTCAAAAATATCCCGGATATCATCGGGGGTGATGCCGATGACCCTGGCCCCCTTGGGGGTGATTTCAATGATGTGTTCCTGATCCAGCCTCCGCAGCGCTTCCCGGATGGGGGTGCGGCTGACGCCCATTTTTTCGGAGAGCTTGATTTCGGTGAGCAGTTCGTCCCGGGCATAGGTGCCCACCAAAATATCCCGCTCCAGTTCTTCAAATACCTGATCCGCAATGGATACCATTTTATGTTCCACAGGATTTCCTCCTTACTTTTTGACCGTCATTTTTCCGCCGGAAAGCTGGGCAATCTTCTTTTCCAGTTCCTTATTGGAAAGGGAGGTGGTGCGCCCGGCAGCGTACAGTTCATCAATCCAGGCTTTCAAATCCAGCACCAGCTGGTCTTTCTTGGACACCTGCTGTTCGCCCTTCAGTTCATAATGCTGGTTGATCCAATAGGCGATGCCGGCCAGGCCGGAGGTATTGGAGATCATCACGGAAACCGGCCGGTTCAGCAGCTTGTTGGTATCGAAAATGTTATAGATTTCTTCGTCCTTCAGCAGCCCGTCGGCATGGATGCCGGCCCTTGTCATATTGAATGCGGAACCCACAAAAGGCGTCATGGGCGGAATGGTGTAGCCCATTTCTTCCTTAAAATACTGGGCAATTTCCGTGATCACGGTGGGGTCCATGCCGTCCAGAGAGCCGCGGAGGGATGCATATTCAAAGATCATGGCTTCCAGCGGAATATTGCCGGTGCGCTCCCCGATGCCAAGCAGCGAACAGTTTACAGCGCAGGCGCCGTACAGCCAGGCGGTGGATGCATTGGCCACAGCCTTATAGAAATCATTGTGTCCGTGCCATTCCAGATATTCGCTTTCCACGTCGGAATAGTGCTGCAGGCCGTAAATGATGCCCGGCACGCTGCGGGGCAGCGCCACTTCGGAATAGGGCACGCCATAGCCCATGGTATCGCAGGCGCGGATGCGTACAGGAATGCCGGCATCCTGGCTCATCTTCATCAGCTCGTTCACGAAGGGCACCACAAAGCCATAAAAATCCGCACGGGTGATATCTTCCAGATGGCAGCGGGGCATAACGCCGGCTTCAAAGGCATCCGCCACCGTGGCCAGATACTTTTTCATCACTTCGGCACGGGTCATTTTCATTTTCTTGAAAATATGGTAGTCGCTGCAGCTGACTAGAATGCCCGTTTCCCGGATGCCCAGATCCTTCACCAGCTTGAAATCTTCCCGGCTGGCCCGAATCCAGGTGGTGATTTCAGGAAACTGCAAACCCAGATCCTTGCACCGGGCCACGGCTTCCCGGTCCTTTTCGCTATAGATGAAAAATTCCGTCTGGCGGATCAGCCCGTAAGGGCCGCCCAGCTTGCTCATCAGCTTAAACAGATCTTCAATCTGCTTGGGGGTATAGGGATCCACGGACTGCTGCCCATCCCGGAAGGAAGTGTCCGTAATCCAGATTTCCTCCGGCATGTTCATGGGCACGCGGCGGTGGTTGAAGGGGATCATAGGCACCGTTTCATAATTATATATATCTCGGTACAGGTTCGGGTCGGGAATATCCTGCAAGGTATAGCGGTAGTTCTTCTGCTCCAGCAGATTGGTTTTCCGGGAAATTTCCAGCATGGGTACACCTCCGTTATTTGGATGTATACAAGTATATCCCAATGCCGATAAATTGTAAACCAAAATACAACGAAAGCACAATGTTTTGCAAGTTATCCTTGACAGAAACAGCATTTCTTGCAAAACTCTCTCTATTTTCCCTTCTTTTTGCAACTTTGCATGCATCAAAACGCAAAAAGACCCCGCCGAAGCAGGGTCTTCCTTTGTCTGTTTTATCCCACCCAGTAATGTTTTTCCGCCGTGCGCATAAGGAGCTGCCACACCAGCCAGGAAATGATCATTAGCAGGGCTACCATGGCCAGTGTATACACCAGCAGGTTCGCATTCAGCATGAACAGGCCAACGCTTACGGCAGCCACAGCCAGCAGGATGCCAAGGCCCACCAGCATGCCTTTCAGGGTACCGGTGCCCTGCTTGATGGCTTCGGTTTCGGTCATCCAGTCCAGCTTGGGATTGCGGATATCGAAATACAGGGACAGGACATTGGTAATGAAGCAATAGAGAATGCTGATGACCAGTGCCGCTGCAATATCCGGCAGGAAGCCGGGCAGCATCACGCCGGCCACGATGGAAGCAACCGTCACACCGGCAACGCTCAGCAGCATGCCCAAGGCCAGTTTGGCTTTGGCATACACCTGAGGATTCACCGGCAGGGAGGTAAGCATCCCGTGGCCATTGCGGCCTTCCCGGGAAACGGACGTGGCAATAGCAGGATTGATCCCAGCCATGAAGCACATCAGGCCGGCCAGCACCGCCGCCACAATGCCGCTGGGCAGGCCCATGGTACCCAGCGCCATTTTCAGTTCCCCGGCACCGCCTTCGCTCATGAGCATATAGCCCATCATGCCCACAAAGAGCACCGGCATAAAAGCCGTGGGGAACGTATTCAGGGCATAGGTGGACACCCGGCAAATCTGCCGCCATTCCCGCTTGAAGCAGGCCATGAAGGGCGTGGAGGGCATGAAATGTTTATCGCCCTTGAGCACCTTTTTGTTTTCGGGCACCTGGGTCTGCAGGAGGGACAGCTTCCGGTAGGGCTTGGACAGAAGCCAAACGGTCAAAGCGGCGGCCGCTGCATTTACAAGCAAGCCCAGAGCCAGCTGACCCCAATCCCCAAGCAACCCTTCCGTCAGCCATACAGCGGGCGGGAACAGCCGGGTCGCCTGCTGCAGAACGCCCTTGTTATCGCTGAGCATCTGCATCATCATTTCCGGGTCTTCCATCATATCCGTGGGAGCGGAACTGATGGTAAACACAAATACGAAATAGGCTACCATCAGCAGGATGCCGCTTACCGTCATCATGGTTTCCCGATGCTTCCACAGGGAAGACAGACGGATGAGCAGGGTGGAAAGGAAAGAAACAATGCAGATGGGCAGGATGGATACCGTCATCCACACCAGCACCATGCGCACATAGAACAATACGTCTGCCCCCACCTTGATGCCGTAAATAATGGAGGCCGGCAGGATGAAGAAGGTGCTGATCAGCGTTTCACTGATCCATACCTGGGTGAGCTTCGCCGAAAGGACGGTACTGCTTTTAATGGGCAGGGCGGCCAGATACGCTGCATCCTTGCCAAAGTACAGGCTGGTCATGATGAAGAAAAAGCTCATGATCAGGGTACACACCATGCTGAGGGTCACCGCCAGGGCCGGCAGCATTTCTTCCATGCCCAATTGCCCCAGCAGATCCATCATGAACAATTCGTAAGGGATGATCATTCCGCCAAACATCACAACCAGCAGCACATAGGCCAGCAGGGTGCTTCTTGCCTTTTTCTTTTCTTTTTGATCGGTAATGTTTTTCAGGTTGGAGGGTTTCAGATCCGCATACCGGGCCAGCAGCTGAATCCGCAAAAGCGCCAGGAATTTATGCATCGCTTTCGCCTCCGTCATCCGTCAGTTCCAGGAACAATTCTTCCAGGCTGGCGCCCTTTTCGCCGGACCGCAATTCTTCCAGCGTGCCTTCTGCTCGCAGGGTGCCCTTCTGAATGATGCCGATGCGGGTGCACAGCTTTTCCGCCACTTCCAGCACATGGGTGGAGAAAAAGACGGTGTTGCCCTTCTGGCAGTGCAGCTTCATTTCTTCTTTCAGCAGGTGCGCCGCCCGGGGATCCAGCCCGCCCAGGGGTTCATCCAGAATCCACACCGGGGGATTATGGATGAGCGCGCCAATCACCATAATCTTTTGCTTCATGCCCTTGGAATAGGTGCGGATCTGGCTGGCTGCCGCATCTTCCAGGGAGAAAATGTTCAGGTATTTTTCAATATGCGCCTTGCGGTTCGCAGCGGATACGCCGTAAATATCCCCCATGAAATTCAGGTATTCCATGCCGGTGAGCCGGTCATAGAGATCATTGTTATCCGGCACATAGCCGATGAGCTGCTGGGCCGCCAGCCGTTCCTGAGCCACATCATGGCCGGCGATCACCACCGTACCTTCATCCGGCCGCAAAATGCCCGTCATCAGTTTGATGGCGGTGGATTTACCGGCGCCGTTGGGGCCGATGAACCCGTACAGCTCGCCGCCTTCCACTTTCAAATTCAGGTTATCCAGCGCTTTGGGGGCGTCGGCATGGTAACGCTTGCTTACATTGCTCAGATCAATCATGACAGTTTCTCCTCCTTGCTTTTACGGGCAAAGTATACCAAATTTCCATTTTCTCCGCAACAGTTTGGATACAAATGCCCCTCTTCCCTGCCTCAAAACCGCATTTTCCTGTCCCAAAAAGCAAAAACCGGAAGGTAAACACCTTCCGGGCCGCAGGGAAGGGTCAGCCTGCGGCAATAACTATCAAACGGCGGCTGCGGGCAGAGGGGGAAGCACCGCAGCCAAATAACCGCTGATTTCCTCTGGAATGATTGCAGTATAAAATGAAATCATGGCATAATAAGGGCAGGTTTCCGTCAAAAAGGGCAGCAGGAATCCTTCGCCGGAAAACAACACCGCACGATGATAAAAAAACTGTGTTTTTCCTTTTGCCTTTTGGAGCAAAATATGGTATACTGTTTCCGATCTTTTTTTCGGGAGGAATGCAAGATGCCTTTTATCCACACCCGGATGAACCGTCCCCTTTCCAAAGAAAAAGAACAGGCTCTTTCCCAGGCACTGGGTAAGGCCATTGAACTGATTCCCGGTAAAACGGAAAACTGGCTGATGCTGCAGTTTGAAGATAACTGCCGGCTGTGGTTCCGGGGCGAAAATGAAAACCCCATGGCCATGGTGCAGGTGCAGGTATTTGGCAAGGCCAAGGCAGAATATTACGATGCTCTCACCAAACGCATCTGCGCCCTGCTGGAAGAATATCTTTCCATCCAGCCGGAAAATATCTACGTAAAATATGAAGAAACCAGCCACTGGGGCTGGAACGGCAGCAATTTCTGAAGGGCTTATCCTAAGCCCTTTTTGTATTCTTAAAGGAGAAACCATGAAAACAGCACTGATTACCGGCGGTTCCCGGGGCATTGGCGCCCAGATCGTTCGCACCCTGAGCGCAGCCGGCTGGCGGGTAGCGTTCACCTATTGCCGCAGTGAAGAAAAAGCGCTGGCCCTTTCTGCCGAAACCGGTGCGCTGGCTCTCAAGTGCGACGCCCGGGATGAACAGCAGGTAAGCCATGCCAGCGCTCAGCTTCTGAAAGCATTCCGTCACGTGGATGCCCTGGTGCACAATGCCGGCACGGCATGGGCCTCTCTTTTGCAGGATATGACCTGCACCCAGTGGGATGATCTGTTTTCCCTGCATGTGAAGGGCGCTTTCCTGCACACCCGGGCTCTGCTGCCGGATATGATTTCAAGACAGACAGGCAACATCGTCTTTATTACCTCCATGTGGGGGGAAACGGGCGGCAGCATGGAAGTGGGCTATTCCGCCTGCAAAGCGGCCCTCACCGGCATGATGAAAGCCCTGGCCAAGGAAGTGGGGCCAAGCGGCATCCGGGTAAACTGCGTCAGCCCCGGGGTGATCGAAACGGATATGATGAACGCCTATTCCGCTGAAGACAAGGCAGCCCTCCGGGATGAAACGCCCCTGGGAAGGCTTGGCAAAACGGAGGACGTGGCGGCAGCTGTGAAATTCCTTCTGTCGGATGATGCATCTTTCATCACCGGGCAAACCCTGTCCGTCAACGGCGGCCTGGTGATCTGAAAGCAAACGGGATGGCTTTCTTTGTACGATTAATGCACAAAATATCCCGAAAACGCCCTTCTCAAACATCCGGTTATCATGTATAATATTGTCGAACCAAAGCAATGCACAGCAAGAAGGAGTGGTTAAGGTTGAATCGTCTCTTAACTGAATGGGGTAAGGATCTGAACAGCATTCCCATCGGCCCGCTGGCACTGATCGCCATGCCCGGCTGCGAAGAACTGGGTGAAAAGATCAATGCCTGGCTGGAAAAATGGAACAAACTGCAGGAAGTGCAGGACGAAGAGTTTTTTACCGTTCCCGGCGCAGACCGTAATTCCTTCCTTATGAAGGCATACTGCCCCCGCTTCGGCACCGGCGAAAGCAAAGGTACCCTGAAGGAAAGCGTGCGCGGCTATGACGTGTATATCCTTGTTGATGTGTGTGCTTACAATAAAACCTATATGATGTACGGCCAGGAAGTGCCCATGTCTCCCGACGATCACTTCCAGGATCTCAAGCGTATCATTGCTGCCATCGGCGGCAAAGCCAAGCGCGTGAACGTGATCATGCCCATGTTGTACGAAAGCCGTCAGCATCGCCGCACTTCCCGTGAAAGCCTGGACTGCGCCATGGGCCTGCAGGAACTGGAAAACATGGGCGTTACCAACATCATCACCTTCGATGCCCATGACCCCCGGGTACAGAACGCCATTCCCCTCATCGGCTTTGAAAACGTCATGCCCACCTATCAGATGATCAAGGCCCTGTGCAAGGCCGAAAAAGAACTGGATTTCAAAAAAGAAAACATGATGGTCATCTCCCCCGACGAAGGCGCCCTCAAGCGCAATATCTATTACGCTTCCGTCATGGGCGTGGATCTGGGCATGTTCTATAAGCGCCGGGATTACACCACCGTGGTCAACGGCCGCAACCCCATCATTGCCCACGAATACCTGGGCGACACCGTGGAAGGCAAGGATATCCTGGTGGTGGACGATATGATCGCCTCCGGCGACAGCATCCTGGATCTGTGCAAAGAGCTCAAAAAGCGCAAGGCCAACCGCATCTTCGCCGCCGCTACCTTTGCATTCTTCACCAACGGCATTGATGCTTTCAACAAAGCCTATGAAGAAGGCTATATTTCCCGGGTGATCTCCACCAACCTCACCTACCGCCGTCCCGAAGTGCTGAACGCTCCCTGGTTTGTGGAAGCGGATCTGAGCAAATACATTTCCTACATCATTGCTACCCTCAACCATGACCGCTCCCTCCACACCCTGCTCAATCCCTACGACAAGATCAAGGCTCACCTGGCCAAGTATCATGAGCAGCAGAAGGAAGCCGGCATCCGGCTGGTGTAAACTATGCAGGAAAACAGCGCCCATCTTCCCGCCGTGCAGGAAGAAAAGAAAACCAAAATCACCGCCCGGGAATTTGTGAACAACCTTTTTCAGCCCCTCAAGGGCAAGGATCTGAACCAGGCTGTGGAAGACTTCTCCGCCGAAATGACGCTGGTCATCGAGGGCATGAGCGAGGATCTGGAACACCTCACCCGGCAGACGGACGGCCTTTCCGCCCAGCAGACCATTGCGGAAGAAGCCCTGGCGGACGTGCAGAAGGAATTGAAAGCCCTGCAAAAGCGGCTGGACAAAACGGAAAAAGCCATCGCCGATAAAAAAGTCAGCAAAGTGGCCGGGTTCACCGGCATGCTGCGGCAGGCCACATGGCTGGCTGCGGTAATCGGGGCCAGCTGGGTCATCATCACCCTGATCAAGGCCCTCCTGTAAATCCATTTTCATCCCCGGGCAGCAAAGGCTGTCCGGTTTTTTCTGTTCATTTGACAAAAATCGGGCAAGTATTGTAAAATACAGGCAGCAGATTCCCTGCAGAAAGGAGCAATAGCCATGGCTGAATTTGCCGCCCTGGTGGAAAAATATAAACGCCGGAAAAAGGACACCATCCTTGACAGCGTGACCTGCGGGCTTTCCTATGCGGATAACGTGGCAGTGAGCCTGGGCCTGATGGAAGATTCCGGTATCATGGAAGCCGTTTCCGTAGCTGCGCCCTTTGCCGTCATCGCCGTGACGGAAGAGATGCAGGTGATTCTGGGCAAAAAAACAGGCAAAGCCGGTTTCAGCGACGGTGTACAGCGCATGGTGAAAACCGGCACAGCCATGGGCGTGGGCGCCATTGCTGCACTGGCCGCAGGGCCGGTTGCTGCCGTGCCGGCCGCCGTGGGCACAAGGGTGCTCATCAAAAACTATCAAGCCAAGGCGCTTTTGAGCCTGCGGGTAAAGGACAGAACGGAAAGGCTGCATGCCCTGCGCCGCCGCCAGGAAGAAAGAATCCGCCTGACGGACGATAAAAGGCCGCTGCTGCCCCGGGGCATCGAATATCTGGACGGCTGAAATACATTTAAAATTTTCCTATGATAATCCATCGCCTCCCTGCGCACAATAGCTGCGAGGAGGCGATTTTGCTATGAAAAAAATCGGTTGTTTTGTATGTTCCCTGATGATGGCTGCCCTGCTGTTCACCGGCTGTTCCCGTTCCAGCGCCAACGATGCGGCACCCACGCCGGACGTCACCCAGTCCATGCCCCAGAATTCCCCCGCAACCAGCACCACGGATATGCCCATTCTTTCCGATCTGAAGGAAGGGGCAAACAATGTTGTGGAAGGGGCGGAAAACCTGATGGGCCTCACCAGCCTGCAGGATGTACAGCAGGCTTCCGAAGAAATGGAAGATGCAGTGGAACAGCTGTCCGAAGTGGATGATGCCTATGTGATCGCCCATGGCAACAAAGCGCTGGTCGGCCTGGAAATGAACAGCCAGTACCAGGGCGGCGTGGATGAACGGCTGCAGAAAATGGTACTGGCCCGGCTGCAGACCATTGAAAAAGGCATCTCCCAGGCTGCCATCACCGATGATGCCCAGAAGGTGCAGAGCATCCGTTCCCTGACGGAAAAGCTGGATGACGCCACGGATCTGAGCCAGATTCTGCCCATGATGGAAGAGATCATGCAGGGCATGGATACCTACAACGAATGAATCACCGGCCTATCCGTATACCGCGCTGGATTCTTGCCGGCATGCCGGTCGTATGGGCTGCGCTTTGGCTGGGGCATACAGCCGGCAGCGCAGCCCTTTTGCTGTGGCTGCTGACGGGCTTTTTGCAAAAGCAACCCCAATATCCCTATCCAAGAAAAAGCCGGCGCTCCATCGCCCGGCTTTTCTTTGCGTTCAGCGGCGGTGCCTTTGTCATCTTTTGTTTTTCAGGCAGGGCTTCCTCTGCACTTTCCTATCCCGGCACAGCCTGCATTGCCGTGGTCACGGCCAGCCTTTTGTGGCAATGGCAGCTGCCTAACCGATGGCGGCTGCCGATATCCTTCGTTTTGCTTTTTATCGCCTGTATGTGATCACCGGTGTGCCCGGTGCAGGGGCGGATGCAAGATCCGGGTTCAGGCTGCGGATATCCTCCACCGGCATGCGGTAATGCCGCGCAATATCCCACAGGGTATCCCCCGGCTGCACAAAATACAGCGCCACCCCTTTTTCAATGGGTTTCACATCCCCCATGGCGGCATTCACCGCTACTTCGCCCTGCTCCTTCACCACTCCATGGGCATGCAGATGCATGATGTATTTCATCTCCACCCGGTCGCCGGTGATGGCAGAAGGATCTGCCTGGCTGATTGTCACATCCAGCGCCGCCGTTTCCGGCACGTCCAGGGAAAAGGCCATGCGGAAAGGCTCTTCCTGGGCAACAGATACCGGTTCTTCGCTATCATCCGTCATATAGATGATGGTGGTTTCCAGCATACCCTCTGCCACCAGCTTGCCGCCCTTTTTCTCCGTTTTCATCAGCACCGGTCTTGCAAACCCAAGCAGCACCGTCTTCACCCGCGGGCTGCCTTCGGGCAGCAGGATCATTACCTTTCCGCTTTCCGCCGTCTGTTCATTGATGGTGCCGCTGCGGTACACCACATGCTGCCGGGACAAATCCAGCGTTTCTCCCTGGGTGGTGAATGCGTCCCGGATCACTTCCGTTTCCGTATTTTCCACAGTACTGAGCGTGGTAAAAAGCTGCACCTCCGCCCGCATGATTTTCCCATTCTCGCCGTTATCCTGGCTGAGCACCGCCACATCTCTGACCGCAGTATGGGCCGCCATATGGCTGCCCAAGGCGCCGGACAGGTTCACCGTCTGCTCAAAAGGCACACTGTGCCGGGTATAAATCAGGGGCCTGCCGGGCATAAGGGACGTATGATAAGCCTCCACCAGCACTGTGCCGGTCACCGTCGCCCGGCCGTCCGCACCGCCGAAAATATCTTCTGCCTGGGCCTGCGCCGTGGCATAGAGGGTTTCCTTCACCTGCAATACGTCGGAAAGCTCAAATTCCTCCTTCAAAAGCATCAGGCCTTCCCCTTCTCCCACCGCCCGCTGCAATCGAAACACCTGCATTTCCTTCTGGATATCCGCATGGGCTGCCAGATCCTTTACATAGGATACCGTCCGGGGCAATACCGCTTCTGCCGAAAGCAGCAACACTGCGCGCAGCAGCAGCCGGCCGTTGAACGCTTTTGCGCTCACATGCTGCACCTGCGCCCGGGGATGTACCGAAACGACAGCTGCCGGGTTTTCTTCCTTCAGGGGCAGCGCCTGGGAAAAATCCGCCGTGGTTTCCAGCGCAGATACCTGCCGCATATCCCCCTGGGCATACAAGGCATGAAAGGTAACCCGTCCCTCCGCCAGAACTTTGCTGCCCGTCATTTCGCCGCCATTGATGCTGACGGCTGCATCCGCAAAATATACTTTGGCTTCTTCCCGAAGTCCGCCGGGCAAGGCAGCCTCCGCTTCCACTGTCACCTGGGTGGGCTTTGCCATCATCACTTGCTCCGTTTCCATCTGATCCCGGATGCATTGCAATTCCATCACTTCATTCGCCTCCTGTCTGTGCTAATGATACATATTCCACCGCTGCCGAAAATATGCACCGGCCTTGACAGGGGTCCTTTCTCTTTGCTACACTGTCTTCAGTATACAGAAAGAAGGCTGCTTTATGGAATTGTGTCATGGTGCCCCTTCGGATCTCCGTCTGCCCAACGAGCAGGCCGTGTATGATTTTTTGAACAAATGTCAGATTCCTTTTACCCGGGTGGATCATCCGCCGGTGCACACCATGGAAGATTGTCTGGCAGCGGACCGGGTTTTGCAGGTGGAAATGTGCAAAAATCTCTTCCTCTGCAACAGCCAGAAGACGAAATTCTACCTTCTGCTGCTCCCCGGCGATAAGCCCTTCAAAACCAAAGTGTTTTCCAAAATGCTGGGCGTTTCCCGGCTGTCCTTTGCACCACCGGAAAAGATGGAAGAATACCTGCACATTTCCCCCGGCGCCGTCAGTCCCATGGGGCTGGTTTTTGAAAGCGCACAGGCGGTGACCCTGGTCATGGACGAAGATGTGAAGAAAATGGCGCTCCTTGGCTGCCATCCCTGCGTGAATACTTCCTCCATCGCCTTCACCATGAACGATTTTTTCCGCAAATTCCTGCCGGCCACAGGGCATGCGATCACTTTTGTGGATTTGCCCTGGGAAACAGAATAAAAAAGGGACGGCCAGGAAAAGGGATGGAAAGGAAAGCGTTATCTTTCACTTACCATTATGCAAACAATGAAATCGCAAGCCTTTGACTGGCTTGCGGTTTTGTGTACTGCTGTGATAGAATGAAAGTACAAAGTAGCAAACTGTACCTTATCATGATACAACTTAAGGAAGCGAGAGAATATAATGAAAGTTGCTTTTTTAGATAGAGATGGAACAATTAACCGTGATTATCCAGATGATATTTGGATTCGGATTCAAGATCCAGAGATATTGCCGGGAGCAATTCAGGGAATGAAGTATTTGAAAGAAAAAGGGTATGAAATAATTATTGTAACCAATCAATATATCATTGGAGAGGGAATTATTTCGATAGAGCAATATCATGAATTTAATAGAAAGCTTTTGGCATTACTTTCAGAAAATGATATTAGTATTTTGGATGTATTCTATTGTCCTCATGCACGAACCGAACAATGTAATTGTTGCAAACCGCGAAATGGGCTAATAAAGCAGGCAATAAGGAAATATCCGGAAATCAATTTGAAGGAATCTTTTATGTGTGGAGATTCATTGAGCGATATGAAGTGCGCAGAAAGTGTTGGACTGAATTT
>JAFSGG010000083.1 GCA_017434775.1 Clostridia bacterium | reverse complement strand
GATTTTCCGTAAAGCAAAAGCCCACCATGTTCCCTTCGTCTTCCCAGATCCGCCAGCGATGGCACAGGGATGCATCCATCCAGTCGGAAGACAGGGCATATTCCACAAAAGGCGGCATGACGCCGTTTCGGTTATCCGGCGCAAAAATATCGCACAAAAAATCATATACCGCCGGCATATCACACAAAATTCGAAAAGAACGGCTCTTGATTTCTTTTTGCACAACGATCCTCTCCTTCCTGTTTTCTCTTCGTGTATTCTATCACAAGTATTCCATTTTTCTCAAGCGCTTGCTGCCCAAAAAGCATTTTTATGGTATAATGAGCTGAAAAACAGCTATGCAACCGCAAGTTTACAAAAAGAAAAAGCAAATTGATGGCCAATTTGCCTGTTTTTCATTATGATCATGTAGAAATCAAACAGAAAGGAAAATATGCTCAAATGACTTTCGGCGAAAAACTTTCTCTCCTTCGCAAAGAAAATAACTACACTCAGGAACAGCTGGCCGAGCTTTTACAAGTTTCCCGGCAGTCCATCAGCAAATGGGAATCCGGTCTGGCCTATCCGGAAACGGACCGGCTGATCAAAATTGGCAAGTTGTTTTCCTGCTCCATGGATTATCTGCTGAACGATGAAACCACCCAGCGCCTTCCCGAACCGGATCACCCCGAACCGTCCGAAGAAAGCGGTTTTACCATCACCCTCCGCCAAGGCAACAGCATCCGCCATGTTTCCATAAAGGAAAGAAAAAGCAAAAAAACGGTTCTGGGCATGCCTCTGTATCACATTGGCCGAAATGCTCACGGCTTTTTTGCCCTGGGCCTGAAGGCAAAAGGCGTATTCTCCCTGGGGCTTTTTTCCACCGGCATCTTCTCTTTCGGCGTTCTCTCCATGGGTCTTTTTGCTTTTGGTGCCTTGGCCCTGGGCGGTATTGCACTGGGAGCCATCGCCCTGGGGATCCTGGCCATTGGCGCTATTTGTCTGGGCATCATCAGCATCGGCGCGCTTTCCATCGGCTGCTTTTCCCTGGGTGCCATGGCCGTTGGCCGCTTTCTGGCCGTAGGGGATGCCGCCCAGGGAATGATCGCCATCGGCAAATCCGAAGCCATCGGCCGCCTGTACAGCCATTTGGGTACCATCACCGCTCAAGAGGCGCAAAGCATACATCAACTGCTTTCATCCCATGTGCCCGGCTGGCTTACCTGGGCCATTCATCTGGTGCAAGGCTGGCTTCCAATATAAATATAAAGCACAAAGCGGAGACAAAATGTCTTCGCCTTTTTCCTTTTTGCGCTTGTACTTGCGTTGCTGCCGTGCTATAATGGGCCGCAAAATCCAAATAAGACAGGAGAATGTGTACCATGCAAACCATAAAAACACTGGCAGAAACAGCAACTGCTTATTGTAAAAAAGAACATCGGCGGATTCTGATGAGCCTGTGCGGCGTGATCGTCTGCGCCGTCAGTGTGGGCATTTTCAAGATTGCCGCTCTGGGGGTGGATCCTTTCCAATCTCTGATGGCCGGGCTGGATCAACTGATCCCCATCGATTTTGGCACGCTGTATGTGATCGTCAATCTGCTGCTGCTCACCTTCAGCCTCATCGCGGACCGCAGCAAAATCGGCCTGGCCACCTTCATCAATCTGTTCCTGCTGGGCTATATCACCGATTTCACTTACCAGCTTTTGCAGACAGTCATTGTGGCTCCTTCCATGCTTGTACGGCTTGCTTGCCTGACTGTTGGCATTGTTATTATCTGTTTCGGCTCCGCCCTGTATATGACGGCCAACCTGGGCGTTTCCACCTACGATGCCGTGGCCATTGTGCTCTCTGAAAAGTGGAAAGTGGCCAAATTCCAGTATTGCCGCATCGGAACTGACCTTGTATGCGTGGCACTGGGCGTTGTTTTCTTCCTGCTGGCCGGCGGCAGCTGGGCGGATGTGCCCACCATTGCTGGCATCGGCACCATCATCACCGCTTTCTTCATGGGCCCGCTGATTGAATTGTTCAATGTGAAAATCGCCCGGCCCCTGCTGAAAAAATAAAACCGGCAATAAAAAAAACGATGGAGCAGAAACACCTCTGCCCCATCGGTTTTATTTTATTCCATCGGTTTGAATGCTTCCTTGCCATGCTTGCAGATGGGGCAGATAAAATCATCCGGCACTTCCTCCCCTTCGTGCACATAGCCGCAGATTTCGCACACCCAGCTCTTTTTCTTCACCGGCGCAGGCTTGGGCTTGATATCCGCCTGATAATAGGCATAGCTGCACGCCCAGCCGTCTCCCAGCACTTCCCCGTCCGTCACTTCCGCAATAAAGAGGTAATGGGTGCCCAGATCCTGGGTTTCCACCACTTTGGCAGACAGGAATGCATTGGTGCATTCCGTCAGGTATGTGAGGCCGTTTTCGCTGCGTTTCACGCCGGTAAGCCCCTGGAATTTATCCGCATCCCGGCCGGACTGAAAGCCAAACCGGCGGAACAGGTCAAATTCCGCTTCCGTGGTCAGGGCACTCACATTGAAAAGGCCGGTCTTACGGATCATATCGCAGGTCAGGTTCTGCTTATTGACGGAAAGCGCCAGCCGTACCGGCTTTTCCGCCACCTGCATCACGCTGTTGATGATGCAGCCGTTATCCTTATCCCCATCCCGGGCCGTCAATACATACAAACCATAGGTGATATTGAAAAGTGCTTTGGGATTCATGCTCCAATCCTCCTTGCAAATATTCCTTCTGATGGTAATATAAACAGAAAACTTACTTTTCAATCAGCTCAGAGAAAATCATTCAGAAAATCCAACAATCCGCCCGGTTCTTCCTCCTCCATTTCAGCATAACTCATATAATCCATCATGTAGGCAATCTCCCGGGCATCTTTTTCATTGCCGTAATACATCAGAATCATCTGGTCCAAGGGATGGGTCAGGACATAGAGCTGGTTGGGGCATCCTTCCTTGGCCAGCACTTCATCCAGAAAATCCAGGAACGCTACATCCACCCAATCTCCATAGCTGATCAGTTCAATTTCATAGGGATGGCCGTTGCACAGGAAAGAAACCTTCCGGGTACCATCGCTGTAGGTTTCCCAATCCATTTCTTCCGTGATGCCGGAAAGATCTTCCTGCACATCGGTAATGGTAATATCCGGCACAATGGCATCAATGCCCTGCAGAATTTCCGTATACATGCCTTCCACATTGAACACTTCCGCATCAAAGGCATATACCTTATCCGAAGTGGGCGTCCAGGTGAAGGTGTTATAATCATACCGGCCCAGCCCTTCTTCCATCAGGTACACATAGGCAAAGTACTGGGGGCTGGTATACCTGCTTCCCATGAAAATCCCCATCGTTTCCATCCATTGCTTGTCTTCTTCCATCAGCTGTACCACACGGTCGTAATCCACATCGTCACAGGGAAAACCATACTGCTGCAGCTTCTGCTGCACATGCCGGTAAGCATCCTCCGATGCAGCCTGGGCCGCCACAGCAAACAGCATCATCAGGCACAGCAGGGCGCACAGCATTCTTTTTTTCATATCTTTGATTCTCCCTCCATGTTCTTTCCATCTCTTGGGACAGCAGCATCTTTCATGGGTCGAAACGCAGCTCTTTCTATAAAACGGCTATTCTCCCCCTCATTATACCTTATTCCGGCCAATATGCAAGCATTTCATGAAAAAAACGGTTTCATTTCAACCTATTTTTACCAGAACTGTTGCATCCTTTTTTCTCCTGTGGTATGATGTGCACGCCTGAAACAAGCAGGCGTTCCGCCCCGGCGGAATATCAATCTCTGCCGATTTTACTGCGGCAAAAAGAAAGGAATGTCCCCATGAAGAAGGTCATTTGCAAAGTAGAATACGATACCGAAGCTTCCCAGTTCATCGATAAGGTGACGGTTGGCACGTACGGCGATCCTGCCGGCTATGAAGAATGCCTGTTCAAAACCGAAAGCGGCAAGTTCTTCCTCTACGTCAGCGGCGGTGCCGATTCCAAGTACGCCAAGGAAGACATCAAGCGTCTCTCCGCCGCCAAAGCCGAAGAATGGCTGGCCAATAAGTAATTCTGCTCCCAATAAAAACACGCCTGTTTGAAACAGGCGTGTTTTTTGCATTCACATCATGTCCGGAAAATCATTGCCCATCAGTTCGCGCAGCCGGGCTGCCTTTTCTTCCGTATCATAAATGAGCACCACCATCTGGTCCATCATGCCAGCCACCAGATGCAGTTGTTTCTCACAGCCTTCCTTTTCCAGCACCTGGTTCATAAATTCCAGCATACCCATATTGAACCAATCCCCATAGCTTTTCAGTTCCGCATCATAAGGATGGCCGTTGCACAGGAAGGAAACGGAACGCACCCCATCGGACGGCGGCTCATAGGGGTTATCGGCTTCTTCCATATCATCCGTCACGCCGGACAGGTCTTCCTTCACCTCTGTAATCCGCACATCCGGCACAATGGCCTGCACACCCTGCAAAAAGAGGGTATACATCCGTTCAATATCGAAAATTTCCGCATCAAAAGCGTACACCTGATTGGACGTAGCCGTCCATTCGCCGGTGTCAAAATTGTAATCGCCGCTTCCCCAGTCGATCAAAAGATCCGTAATAAACCGTTCCTCGCTGTCTTGCTGTGTCTGGTACAGCTGCAACATTTCCGGCGGCAGCTGATTGGTTTCCTGCAGTTTATCCAGCAGTATATTCTTCGTGTTCTGAATCTTTTCCACAGCCTGTTCATTCACATCAAAGCCCAGTTCCTGCAATTTGCGGATCGCATCCAAATTCATTTTTCCTTCCTCCAAAGTTAATAAAATAAAAGCAGAAGAAACAAGTTCTGCCGCAGATAAACGACTCCCGAACCAAAGCAGCGCTTCAGCGGGACTTCAAAGGCATTTCCGCAATGGGGTTATGCCTGGATACCGCGCTTGCGCAAAACATACCATGCAGGACGGCGGAAATCGTCCCATTCTACCGCAGCACGATCAAAAGAAATCACCGCTTCAAAGTAGGGTTCATCACCGCAGCCGCTGATCCTGTAATTTCCACCATCATCTTCTTCGAAGCGATAGATTGTCGTTGTGCTATCCAATGCATGCAGCAGCCGTTTTTCTGCATCCTGGCTTGTGTATGTGATCATCGGTTCCGCCGGATATGATTTGCCCGATGCATCTGTTTTCCATGGAACACCCGGTTCATAGGCAACAACACTGCAGTTGCTGAAGGTGATTTTCGCAAGCTGGATTTCCATATCGCAGTCAAAGACATCCGCAAGTGCATGCCTGTGAATGTTCAATAATCTCGCTTCGACAACCAGTTTGCCTGAATCACAGGAGATCAACGACCATTGGGCGTCATGGAATTCAAAGTCTTCCAAGTGATCAACGGATTGATACTTCATGCCATCACCTCCAACGGACTCATAATAGCACAAAAAAACGGCAGAAACAAGTTCTGCCGCATGCAAACCCTTAATCAGCCGAAATGGTGATTCTGGAGGCCGTCAAAAGCCTTTCCCGGTATTTCATGCTTACCAGCCAGGTAATTCCGAAAGCTTGAAATCCACAGGGAATGTATGCGTAATCGTCTCATGAGGACCATAGCTGTTGTTGCTTTCATAAAGACCGATAATCAGCCCAACAGTCGTGATGTGATCAAAAGGCATTAGCTGCAAATGCTCTTTACTGACAGGCCAAATATTCTCAGAAGCAGACAAATACCCCCATCCATCCTGGATTTCCTTGATCATGACATTTTGGTATGGGCCAACCTGAATACCGTTGAGAGCAATGCCTTCCAATCGGAAATACATGGTTTTTCCGGAGGTATTCGTTATGATCAGACCGGGTCTGTATTCAAAGTATTCATCAACAAAACCCAGCCAGCAGATGCTCAGACCATCCTGGTCATAAATCACCGCACCGGACTCAGCCGGCACAAGTCGACAGGAGATTGCCTGCTGCATCGAGGCCAGTTCTTCGGTCGTCAGGCTGTTCAGAAAAGCATAATCTGTTTCTGCTTTGACCGGCACAGCCAACACCATCATCAGACATACAAGCAGACTTGATATGATGCGCTTCATGAAATGTTCTCTCCCTAATTCATGAATTTAATCCCACTGCTTTCTTACGAAAAAAATGAATGCAAAAGCGGAAAGTATTTCTACTTCCCGCTTTTCTTCTATCATTGATTAGCCGAAGTAGCGCTTCAGCAGGCCTTCGAAAGCCTTGCCGTGGCGGGCTTCGTCGCGGGCCATTTCATGTACGGTGTCGTGGATGGCATCCAGGTTCAGTTCCTTGGCCAGCTTGGCCAGTTCGAACTTGCCGGCGGTGGCGCCGTTTTCGGCGTCCACGCGCATTTCCAGATTCTTCTTGGTGGAAGCAGTCACCACTTCGCCCAGAAGTTCTGCGAACATAGCAGCGTGGCCGGCTTCTTCATAGGCAGCCTTTTCCCAGTACAGGCCGATTTCGGGATAGCCTTCCCGATGAGCCACACGGGCCATGGCCAGGTACATGCCCACTTCGGTGCATTCGCCCTGGAAGTTTTCACGCAGGCCCTGGATGATGCGTTCGTCCACGCCCTGAGCAATGCCCACTACGTGTTCGGCAGCCCAGACCTTTTCGCCTTCCTGCTTTTCGAACTTGCTGGCAGGAGCCTTGCAGATGGGGCACTTTTCGGGAGCTTCGGGACCTTCATGTACATAACCGCAAATTTTGCAAACCCACTTCATTTTTATTTCCTCCATTTACCTGTTTATTTTTTTCTTACTGCGGCAGGCTTTCCTGCCTGACACAATGAATATAAACAGCTCACACACTTTTGAAACACATTAAATAAAATATTTTTTCAAAAATTCCGGAGCCACGGCATCGTCCACATTCACACTGAGGACAAACTTCACATTATGCTTCACAGCCAGCTTTTCCAGACGGCTGAAAAATACTTCGGCATTTTCAATATCGGTTTTGATCAGCTTCAGGAACGCATCCACAAAGATGATGCTGATATCAAAGTTCTGGGACAGCATGCCGCACAGAATGCCGAAGAACATTTCGGGGCTGTCGGAGCCGTATTCGCCGGCGTTCACAAAGCGCACTTCGTGGCGCAGGTCAAACATATAGCGGTTATCGTCATCGACGAAAATCACATCGCCCTTATATTCTTTGATGGCAGCATTGGCCATATCCAAAATCTTTTTCGTTTTACCGGAGCCTTTTTTACCGTGAATTACCTGTATCATGGGAATAGCCCTCCCTTTTATATTTTTCGTACTCTTATTATACATGAAAAACAGAAAAAAGCAAAGTATATTTTTTAAATAATTTACAAAACCGCCTGATATGCGACTTTTTACATTTGCTTTGTAGCCATTTTGGCGTAATTATGATACAATACCATTGTATAGAAAAGGCAAACAGGAGGCGGTTTTATGACCACATTATATATTGTTATCCCCTGCTACAACGAAGAACAGGTGCTGCCCATCACGGCTCCCATGTTCCTCAAAAAAATAAACGATCTGTGCGCCCAGGGGCTCATTTCCGATGAAAGCCGGGTGATGTTCATCGATGACGGCAGCAAGGACGATACCTGGAAAATCATCCAGGGATTGGCAAAGAAAGACAAGCATTTCACCGGCATCCGCCAGAGCCGCAACCGGGGCCATCAGAACGCCGTGCTGGCCGGGCTCATGGAAGCCAAGGACAAGTGCGATATCACCATCTCCATCGACTGCGACGGCCAGGACGATATCAACGCCATGGACGATATGGTGCGCGCCTACCTGGACGGCTGCGAAGTGGTGTACGGCGTGCGCAGCGAACGCAAAACCGATACCTTCTTCAAGCGCTTCACCGCCGAAGGCTTCTATAAATTCCTCCAGTGGATGGGGGCCGACGTGGTGTTCAACCACGCCGATTACCGGCTCATTTCCGCCCGGGTACTGCAGGAATTTGCCAATTTTAAGGAAGTGAACCTGTTCCTTCGGGGCATGGTGCCGCTGGTTGGCTTCAAAAGCACCAGCGTCTATTACGCCCGTGCGGAGCGGCTGGCCGGCGAAAGCAAATATCCCCTGAAAAAAATGCTGGCCCTGGCTTTTGAAGGGGTCACCAGCCTGTCCACCAAGCCCCTGAAGATGATCACAGGCCTTGGCCTTACCTTCACTTTCCTTTCCCTTTTCGTTTCCTTCATCCTGCTGCTGGTATTGCTCTTTGGCGGTTCCATCGGCAGCGCCGCCTGGATTGCCTTGCTGATTTTGTTCCTTAGCGGTGTGCAGATCAGCTGCATCGGCCTGGTGGGCAGCTACATCGGCAAAACCTACATGGAAGTGAAAGCCCGTCCCCGCTACATCATCAGCGAACGGACGGAAGAAAAAACTGACTAAACAAAATGCTATCGAAAGAATGCCGGAGGAAAACTCTTCCGGCATTCTTTCTGTACAGTATTCTCGTTTTTTATCGTATCGGTTTAATATTCAGGTTTACTCCCAGCTCACTTTCGCTGTCCACAATGGTCCAGCTGCTGCCGGGATAGATGCCCAATGTTCTGTTCACGTTATAGCCATCCTTGGCCATTTCGTCAATGATCCTGTCCCGCATATCCCCCACTTCAAACCCCAGATGATGCACTCCTTCTCCGTGCTTATCCAGAAATTCCTGAAAGGAAGAAGGGCCGCCGATGGGCTGGTGCAGTTCGATCACAAAGCCGTTCATGGGAATATCGCACACCTTCAGATCGCAGGAAACAGGCTGGCCCCGGTAGGTGTAATTTTCATTGCCTTCCAGATGGTTGATGCGGATTTGGGGCACTTCGATACCCAGAAGCTCCGCCCATTTCTTGGCAGCCTTTTCAATATCCCGAACGATAATGTTGATCTGGCAAAAGCCGTTTATGCTGATGGGGTGTTCCATGCGTCATTCCTCCTCAGGCACGCCGATGCCCCGGATTTTATAGGTGACAAAAGCGAATCTTTTGCTGTCCGGCGCCCAGGAATTCACATTGATGGTGCCCTGGCCGCCAAAGAGCTTCACCAATGTCTGCACATTGGTGCCGTCCGCATTCATCATGCGAAGCTCCACAAATTTATGGGGCACATGTTCCCCGGGCTGCACGTCGCCCTTCTTATAGCACACCATGGTGACCAGCTTCCTGTCCGGAGAAATATGGGGAAACCAGGTGTTCCAGTTTTCGTCAAAGGTCATCTGGGTCTGCTCTGTTCCATCCGCTTTCATGCGCCAGGCTTGCATCAATCCGCTTCGTACAGAATTGAACCAGATGTATTCCCCCTTGGCATCGTATTCAGCCCCGTCATCCAGCCCGGGCGCATCCGTAAGCCTTGTTTCCACGCCGCCTTCCGCCGGAATGGTGTAGATATCGTATTCCCCGTTCCGCTCGGCACAGTAGCACAGGGTTTTGCCATCCGGGCTCCAGCCATGCAGATAGGAAGGAGCCATGGGGGTTATGAGCCGGGGCACGCCGCCTTCGATGGGCAGGGTGTAAATGCGGCTTTTGCCGTCCTCTTTGGTTGCATGGCTGACGGCCAGCTGCTTTCCGTCAAAAGACAAAACATGATCATTATTGCAATCTATGGCGTAACCGGTATCGATCTTTGTGATTTCTTTGCTTTCCAGATCAATGCGGAACATGCAGCCATTGCTGTTGTAAATGAGCGCTTTGCCATCCGGCGTCCAGTTGGGTGCTTCAATGCAGTAATCCATCTCCGCCACCACCGTGCGTTTGCCCGTTTCCACATCATAAATTTCCAGCACGGACTGGTCTTCATCCCGGTTCCAGATGTTTTGCTTATACAAAGGTTCTGCCATATTCAAGCCTCCGTTATGTGTTTTTTCTGTTTCCATCATAACGCTGTTTCTTGATTTTTTCAATTCCACCTGCTGCAAAAAGCCGCCATACCTTAGACAAAAACAACCATTCTTTTTCTTTTATGTACAATGAATCAATACAAGCAGCTTTTTTATCTTTTCATCCTTCCAATTTCCATGTATAATAAACAGGATAACCCTGGAAACGGAGTGTTTTTTCTATGTTTGCCATGATTATGACCATCCTGTGCAGCACCATGCTTTCCGTCTTCATGCGCATGAGCGAGGGCAAAGCCAACGGGAAAATGACCATTCTTTCTGCCAATTACCTCACCTGCATCCTATTGGCCAGTTGTTTCACCGGTGTATCGGATCTGTTCCCAGCCGCAAAGGAAGGCTTCCCCATCACGCTGATTCTGGGCATCATCACCGGCGTTTTTTACATGCTGGCTTTGGTGTTCAATCAAAAAAGCATTACCAGAAACGGCGTGGTGCTTTCCTCCGTTTTTGCAAAAGTGGGCAGTTTGCTGGTGCCCATTGTGGTAGCCCTGTGCTTTTACGGTGCCAGCCCTTCCTGGTATCAGGGCATTGGTGCGGTGCTGGCTGTGTTTTCCATCATCCTCATCTGTGATAACGGAAAGAAAGATGCCGCCTCTTCCATTGGCCTGCTGGTCATTTTGCTGCTGGTGGAAGGCATGGCTTCTGCCATGGGCAAAATATTCGATGCCGATGGCGCCAAAGCGCTTTCTGATCAATACCTGTTTTACACCTTCGGCACAGCCCTCATCATCAGCGCCCTGGCTGCCATCGTGAAAAAAGAAAAGCCCGGCCTGCCGGAGATCATTTACGGCGTACTCATCGGCGTTGCCAATTTTTTTGCTTCCCGGTTCATGCTGCAGGCACTGAATGAAATACAGGAAGTGATTTTCTACCCCACAAGAGGCGTCATGGTGATCCTGCTGATCACCCTGGCCGGGGTATTCCTTTTCCGGGAAAAGCTGCAAAAGAAACAGTGGATCGCCATGGCAGCCATTCTCGTCTCCGTGGCTTTGCTGAATATGTAAGGAGAATACACTATGCTGCGTTTTCGTCCCTATAAGCCCTGCGATGCAAAAACCATCGTTTCCTGGATCCGGAATGAATATGCATTCCGGCAGTGGTGCGCTGATCGTTTTGATCATTATCCCTTGACGGCGGATGAGCTGAACCAACATTACGAAGCCCAGTGCATGAATGATGCTTTTTATCCCATGTGTGCCTATGACGACGAAGGCGTACAGGGGCACATGATCCTCCGGTTCACAGACCCGGAAAAAAAGCATCTTCGCTTTGGTTTTGTGATCGTAAATGATCAGAAACGTGGAACCGGCCTTGGAAAAGAAATGCTGAACCTGGCCATCCGTTTTGGACAGGATCTGCTGAAAGCCCAAACCATTTCCCTGGGCGTATTTGAAAATAACCCTGCTGCCTATCACTGCTACTTTTCTGTGGGTTTCAGGGCAACGGAATTGCCGGAAAAGGAAGTATATCCTGTGCTGGGCGAAATCTGGCCCTGCATAGAAATGATACTGAACCGCTGACATAAAAACGCCGCTGAGTAATATCAGCGGCGTTTGTTTATGTTGTTATTGCATGGCTTCCTGGAACGCTTCAAAGAATTCCGGGCAGGCCCAGGTACCACAAGCCATCAGCCTTTCTCCGTTCACAGCCAGCTGCAGGGTAACGCCATTATCCAGCTGGATCAGAAGGGAGGTATTGGTTTCGCTGCTGCCGGAGCGGAGGAAGGATGCATTATCCGTCAGGATCCCCATCAGGTACCGGGCGGTTTCGGCATCCTGAATTGTGCCCACGCCTGTCAGTTCCAGCGCCACCACCCGATTAGCCCGCAGCGTGGAGGAAAGATTTTCACTGCCAATCAGGGCATGATCGCCAAAGGAAACGCGCTGGAAGGCCCGCATTTCGCCATTGACCCGGGCCGCCACCACAGCGCCCTGCATACCGCTGACGGCATACACGGTTTCCCCTTCCGCCACGGTATTGGAAACAATACCGCCGTTGCCGGCCAGGGCCGGTTCACTGGTAAATACATTCACACTGCCCAGGTTTTCTCCCAGCAGGCTGCCGGGCACGGAAGAGGGAGCCGTCAGCAGCCGGTAATAGCGGCCGTTCACCCCAATCAGGGGGAAATTGGCGCCATTGGCACGGGCCCAGATGCTGCGGTAGGAAGGATTGGAGGAAGAGCGGATCTGAATGCTGCCGGGGGCCACATCCAGCGCCAGCTGAGCACCGGGCACAGCCTGATCCTGCCCTGCGGCAATGGTGGTCACAAGGGGCATATTTTCCTGGGTAACGGCACTGTCCTTCCCGCCCTTGGTCAGCAAAGGAAGGCCGAAGGCCGCACCGACAATCAAAACCAGCGCACACATCACCGGCACCAGACGGCGCATGGTGAAGGACACATTCCGGACCGGCTTTCCTTCCTTTTCGTCCGCGCTGCGCAGAATTCTGCGTTTGAGGGCTTCCCCTGCCTCCATGCCCGTTTGTTCTGCAATTTCCGGCAGTTGGCGCAGCCTTTCTTCCACGCTTTTCATCGCACGTCCATCTCCTTCAAAATCACTTCCAGCTTTTTTCTGGCCCGGCTGAGACGGCTGGATATCGTCCCCTCCGGCACACCCAGCATTTTGGCAATCTCCGCAATGCCCATGCCCTGATAATAGTGCAGCAGCACCACGTCTTTAAAATCGGTGGGCAGTTTTTGCACAGCAGCCATCAGTTCCTGCTTTTCCAGCCGGTCATCCATGCTGCCGGGCGCCGGTGTCAGTTCCATGGCCGGGCTGCCCAGCACCACCCTTTTCACCCAGGCGGCGCGCCATACGTCCCGGCATTTATTCAGCGCCACTTTCAAAAGCCACGCTTTTTCTTTTCCTTCCACCAGATCCGGATTTCCGGTATACAGCTTCAGGAAAACATCCTGTGTCACGTCTTCCGCTTTTTGCCTGTCGCCCAGGTAAAAATAACTCATCCGCAGCACATCATTGGCATATGATGCATATAATTCCTCAAACCGTTCTTCCGTCATACGGTATAAGGATGCGCATCGGCCGGTCTCCTCATGCATATAACGGCACATCCTTCCCAATTCTTGCAATCTGCAGCAAATTTTTTCAAATAAATTTGCGGTCACATCCATTATAAACACATCTTTCCATTCGGTCAAGCCAAAGCCTGCGGAAAAGCTGTCGCTTGCTGTCGTGTGAAAAAACTTGTATCCTGCCAAAAAGCATGTTAAAATGATGCCATCCCCTATGAATCAGGAGTATTGTGTATGAAACGGATTGTTTTTTTGCTCTTACTGATGATGACGGCGCTTATTCTTTGCAGCTGCGCTGCTCCCCAGGAAGTACCGCCTGTGCAATCCACCCCGGCGCCCGCTGCACCTGCCTCTCTTTTCCCCCAGGATCATCCCCTGGGCCGGGCTGCGGCTGATGTTTTATCCCCCTACGATGCCTGCCTGCAGCACGTCGCCGCTCAGGGCGTTCCTTCCATCAGCCACCGGATCCCCCAGGATATGTTCACACAGCTGATTGCAAGCGCCCAGGCACAGAATATCACAGCTGCCGGCGGCCGTTACGCCTTTACCAGTGTGCAGACAGGCACCCACACCTATCAGGCTACCGCCATGGAAGCCACCCAGGATCTGGATCCCTTTGCCACCCCTGCCCCCGGGGATGAAACCCCCATGGATTCCACCAAAATGGGGGATTACAGCGTAACAGGCGGCGGCATATACCACCGCACCCACCTGTGGGACGTGAAGGAAGATTTGTCCCAGGGTTCCATCGAAATTATCACCACCCTCAACGGCGAAAGCGCCGGATACGAAACCTTCGCCTTTTCCAATCGCAGCGACGGCTTCTATTTTGTGGATGCTTCGCCTGATTTCACCGTCTCTCTGGATACCCTGCAAACCGGCAGCACCTACCTGGTGGCAGCGGGCCGTTTTACGCAAAGCCGGGTGGAAGTGGTGGAATACCACGTTCAGAACCTTCACGAAGCGCCGGATCCTGCCAGCATGGATTTTGATGCCGTCAGAAATTCCGTGGACAGGGTTTCCTACCTGAACGCCACCATCGATCAGGTCACATATGAATAAGGCAGGCAGCAGGTTTCATTCCTGCTGCTTTTTCTCAAAAACTGCAGCACATTGTGCGGATGTTTGCAATTTTAAAAAAACAATCTGGCTCCCTGTTGACAAAAAAGAAAAAGTATGGTATCAATAAAGTAAGCCGCAACTAACTAACAGATGCGGCAATAATTCAAAGTTATAGTTATACGCAACTAACTTGTTTCAGGAGGTCTTCGTCATGGAAACTACGCTATATAACGCACAGGCCGGCCAGGAATACATCATTCGCCGCATTGATACCAGCGATGCAGAAATGAATGCCTTTCTCTTCTCCCTTGGCTGCTATTCCGGCGAACCTGTCACCCTCATTTCCCGCAAAGGCAAAGGGCGGGTTATCGCGGTGAAAGACGCCCGTTATTCCATCGACGCAGAATTGGCAAACGCCATCATTGTCTGACAGGCTCAGTGCGGCAAGAACATTTGCCGCATTTCCTTCGAGCCAGAGTTATACAAGCCTAACTGCAATTTTCCCCGTTTGCAGTATCAGGAAGCATTTCAAAGGAGGACATCATGAGAATCGCATTAACCGGGAATCCCAACAGCGGCAAAACCACCATGTACAACGCCCTCACCGGCCGGAATGAAAAAGTTGGCAACTGGGCCGGTGTAACGGTGGAAAAGAAAGAGCACCCCATCAAGAACGCATATTGCCCCAAAGATCAGGAACTGATCGCCGTGGACCTTCCCGGTGCTTATTCCATGAGCCCCTTCACTTCGGAAGAAAGCATCACCAGCACTTATGTGCGAAAGGAAAATCCCGATGTGATCGTGAACATCGTGGACGCTACGAACCTCAGCCGCAGCCTCTTTTTCACCACCCAGCTGCTGGAGCTGGGCATTCCCATGGTCGTGGCGCTGAATAAGGCTGACGTAAACCAGAAAAAAGAAAACAAGATCAACGCTGCCGAACTGTCCCGGAAGCTGGGCTGCCCCGTGGTAGAAACCATCTCCACCACAAACAGCGGCCTGAAAAAAGTAATGGAAGCCGCAGTGCAGCAGGCGGGCAAAAAGCAGGCTGCTCCCTATTCCCAGGGCGATATTGACCTGACGGATAAGGCTGCCGTGGAAACCGCCGACAGAGCCCGCTTTGCCTTTGTCAACAAGATTGTGGAACAGGTAGAAACCCGCAAAACCCTGACCAAGGATCATAACGATCAGGATAAGATCGACGCCGTGGTCTCCCATCCCATTTGGGGGCTTGTGATTTTCGCCGCCATTATGTTCGGCGTGTTCTGGATTTCCCAGGCAGAAGGCGGTCTGGGCATCTGGCTGGCCGGCATACTGGAAGGCTGGATGGGAAGCCTTACCGAATGGGTATCCGGGCTGGTAGCAAATGCCTCCCCCATCCTTCAGTCCCTGCTGGTGGACGGCATTGTGGGCGGCGTAGGCGCTGTTCTGGGCTTCCTGCCGCTGGTCATGGTGATGTATTTCCTCATCGCCCTGCTGGAAGACTGCGGCTATATGGCCCGCGCTTCCGTGGTGCTGGATCCTATCTTCAAAAAGGTAGGCCTTTCCGGCAAATCCGTAATCCCCTTTGTGATCGGCACCGGCTGCGCCATTCCCGGCGTAATGGCCTGCCGTACCATCCGCAACGAGCGTGAACGCCGGGCCACCGCCATGCTGACCCCCTTCATGCCCTGCGGCGCCAAGCTGCCCGTGATCGCCCTGTTTGCCGGTGCCTTCTTTAACGAAGCCAGCTGGGTAGGGCCGCTGATGTACTTTGCCGGCATCCTGCTCATTTTCCTGGGCGCCCTGCTCATCAACCTGATCACCGGCCATAAGGTGCGTAAATCCTTCTTCATCATTGAACTGCCGGAATACAAGCTGCCCTCCCTCAAGCGCGCTGCCCAGTCCATGTTCAGCCGCGGCTGGGCCTATATCGTCAAGGCCGGCACCATCATCCTTTTGTGCAATACCGTGGTGCAGGTGATGCAGTCCTTCACCTGGAGTTTCCAGCCTGCCGAGACGGCAGATACTTCCATTCTGGCTTCCATTGCCCACCCCTTTGCTTATCTGCTGGTGCCCATTATCGGTGTACTCAGCTGGCAGATGGCTGCTGCCGCTGTTACCGGCTTCATCGCCAAGGAAAACGTGGTGGGCACCCTGGCCGTGTGCTTTGTAGGCCTTGAAAACCTGATCGACACGGAAGAATTGGCCATGATGCAAGGCGCCGGTGCAGAAATTGCCGGTATTATGGCCATCACCAAAGTGGCCGCCCTGGCTTACCTGATGTTCAATCTCTTCACGCCTCCTTGCTTCGCAGCCATCGGCGCCATGAACTCCGAAATGAAGAGCAAAAAGTGGCTCTGGGGCGGTATCGGCCTGCAGATGGGCGTGGGCTTCTCTGTGGGTTACCTGGTCTACCAGATCGGCACCCTCATCACCACCGGTTCCTTTGGCGCAGGGTTCCTGCCCGGCCTCATCGCCGTGCTGGCTTTCGCCGGTATTCTGGTGCACCTGATCCTCAACACCAGGCGCAACATGCAAAAGGAATATAAACTGAGCGCTTCCAACTAATCTGTTCCCTCGGGAGGAATACTGTATGACGGATATCCTCATCATCCTGCTGGTGGCCGTTATCATCGGCGGCGCCGCCTTCTATGTGATCCGGGCAAAAAAACGGGGCCAGAAATGCATTGGCTGTCCCTATGCCAAGGATGCGGCAAACGGCGGCTGCCCCTGCCATCAGAAATAATCATCAGAAGACAGGCTTTTGCCTGTCTTTTTCTTTCCCGTTGTGATCGACAGAAAAGCATGCTATAATAGCTAAAAATACTTTTTATTCATTCCGGAGGTTCTTATGGCGGTTATTTTGGTTACTCACGGCATTCCCGGCGAAGGCTTCCGTCCGCTTGAAGGCCATCAGGTCATCATGCCGGAAGTGCTGCACGCCTTCACGGAAGAAGAATTATTGCAATACGCTCCCCAATGCGATGCCATCGTGGCCGGCGGCCGGGTTTCCGCTCAGGTCATACAGGCCGCAAAAAAGCTGAAAATCATAGCCAATTACGGCGCTGGGTATGATGCTGTGGACGTGAGCGCCGCACGGGAAGCCGGCGTACCCGTCACCAACATCCCCGAAACCGTCACCCAGGATACGGCGGAGCTGGCCATGGGGCTTATCCTTTCCGTCAGCCGCCGCATTGGCGAAATGAACCTGCGGCTTCGTAAGGAACCGCCGGAAAGCCTGTTTGGCATGGGCCTCCACATGGGCAAAAGCCTGCGGGGTCAAACGCTTGGCATTATTGGCTGCGGCCGCATCGGCAGCCGTACGGCGGAAATGGCCAAAGCCTTTGGCATGCGTGTGCTGGGATACGCCAGACGGGGCTGCGACCCCCGGGTGGCAGAGCCTGTTTCTTTTGAAAATCTGCTGGAACAGGCGGACATCGTATCCCTCCATTGCCCCCTGACGGCCGAAACCCGGCATCTGATCAGCCATGATGCCTTTGCCCGGATGAAACACGGTGTCATGCTCATCAACACTGCAAGAGGCGCAGTAGTGGATACAGACGCCCTGCTGGCTGCCCTGGAAAGCGGCAAAGTGGCCGGCGCCGGGCTGGATGTATTCCCGGATGAACCCCACGTGCCAGCCGCCCTTTTACAGCATGACCGGGTGGTGTGCACCCCCCATATCGGCACAAACACCTCCCTCACCCGCTGCGAAATGGCTGAGGCTTGCAGCCGGCAGATTCTGGATGTGCTCAGCGGCAAACGGCCGCAAAATATTGTGAACGGATTGTAATGATAACCGAAGCAGCCAGGAACCTTGTCCCTTGTAGGGCGTGGGCACCCCACGAACAATGCTCCTTGCTGCAAGATAAACGCATAGTAAAAGGGAGGGGCAAGCCCCTCCCTTACAGTATCGGGAAAAGAATGTACAGTTGACCGTCTCCTGCATCACGAAAACAATACTCCATTCTCAATTTTTATTGCAGCAAGGTACGGTTCACCGGCAAATCCCCATATTATTCCGCTTTTTCCTTTACCGCTTCCACCACAGCAAAGAAAGCGGGCTTGGGTTCCATCTTCTTATTGAAAAGCAGGGGGAAGGTTTCGCTGCGCCAGCTGCGATCATCCGTCAAGCCCCACACCTGCACGGCTTCAAATTGATCAGCATATTCCATAAACAGCTGGAACAGTTCCTTATAGTACTGTGCCTGCTTATTCTGGTTCTGGCGGGTATCTGCTTCCATACCTACGTCCAGTTCGCTCACGCGCAGCCTGATACCCTTGGAAGCGATGCGTTCCACGGCATTGCGCACCGTGGCTACATAGGGGTTGTTCACGGAGAAATGGCACTGGAAGCCATAGCCGTCAATGGTACCGTCGGCAATCAGACTATCCAACAGATTGCAGATACCGGTGAGCTTGGGTTCCTGGGGCGTATTATAATCGTTGTAATAGAGCTTTACGCCGGGCTTGGCATATTTCCGGGCGTATTCAAAGGCGCGGTTCACAAAGTCCAGCCCCACCACCTTGGTCCAGTTGGACGTGCGCAGCTGGGTGGAACCATCGGCCACCGCTTCGTTCACCACATCCCAGGAAACGATAACGCCGGGCCATTTTTCTTCCGTGCCTTCCAGCACTTTCCTGATATAGTTTTCCATGCGGCCCAGCATCACTTCCCGGGTCACATAGGGCTTGTTCACATCATAACCTTCATGGAAGAAAGCTTCCGGAGTCTGGCTGTGCCACACCAGCACATGGCCATGCACCTTGATGCCATTTTTCTGGCAATAATCCAGCAGGGGCTTGGCATTATTGAAGCGCACGGCAACGGCGGTTTCACCTTCCGTCTTCACCAGTTCCCGGGACGCATTCACATCCAGCACAGAATCCGGCTTCAGTTCATTTTCATGGGTAAAGATATTGAACTGATTGGCAAAGAAATCGATCTGCTTTTTGTTCTGCACCTGGGAATTGTTGATGCAGCTGCCCACGTCGAAATAATCGGCATAGATGTCTTTCAGAATGACCAGATTTTCATCATAATGCATGCTTTCCGGTTCAATGATGAAATCGCGCATCATGAAATTCAGATCCCCGTGACCCACGGTTTCCACATACAGCGTATAATTATCATACTGATCGGGGGTATATTCGCCGGTAATGGTAACCCAATTAGCCTTTTTCACGGTGGCTTTGGCCAGGTTTTCATAGCTTTCCACACCGTCCCGGCTATGTGCCACAGACACCATAAATTCCGCTTCCGGCACATTGGTCTGCCGAACGTCCACAGAGAAGATATACTTCACGCCCGGCTGCAGGGGAAAATCCCGCCCGGGGGAATTCCAGGCAGCGGTGCGCCCCTTGATTTCCACCACATAGCCCAGCCGGTTGATCACCGTATTACCGTCGGCACTGCGGGGATACCAGCCGTCCATCCCCATGGTAAAATCCGAATAATAGCCCATGAACGGCATTTCTTCCGCCATGGCAAAGGCAGGCACCATCAGTGCCAGCAAAAGGATAACAGCCAAAAAACGTTTCATTGTTCCAACGACCTTCCTTTACAGCATATTTATTGCTATTATACTACCATTTCTGCCAAATGTCACGCCGTATTATGCTGCTTTCCGGACAAATATTGCCATCAGGGGAAATTCAGATACCGGCTCATCACATAGCCCACCTGATCTTTATACTGCACCATGGTCCACCCTTCCCCCCGGAGCAATATTTCCACCTTGGTGCCGGAAGAGAGGGTCCGCAGGGCTTTGGCCTCTTTATGGGGCTTTTCCCGAAAACGCACGCTGGTATTGGTGCGCACGGTGATGCCGGAGCCGTCAAGAGGTTCCAGCACACCTTCCCCGTTCCAGACGGTAATGATACGGCCATCTTCCGTCCGGCAGAGAAAACGATCACCATCATCCCATTCCATATTATATCTTCCTTCCACGCCGATCACCGTCATTTCCGTCCCGGCAGGAAGCGGAGTGCCCGTCCATGTGCTGTAATAACTGGAACCGCCGTTACCGCTGTATACCGTTTCCTTCAGTCGTACCTTTACGCAGCCGTCCTGCACCGGAGTATCGTCAAACACCAGGTATTCCATCATGGCGCTGCCGGTGATCTTTTCGCTTTTCTCCGCTCCGGTCACATAAACCGCTGCCCATTCTTCCGTATGGCAGGGCACCTGCACCTGGGCGCCGGAAAAAAGCTTGACCGCTACACCGCTGTCCTTATCCGCATCCCAGCGTACATTCAGGCGGTTCAGCACTTTGGAAGAACTCACCGTGGCATAGCGGATGGTATGGTCGCCGGAAGATGTGAGAAACCGGTTTTCAATAAAACCGCCGCCGGCCAGCTGGGCCCAGCCATCCAGCCTGCGCAGCACCGTCACTTCCTGCCCATCTTTCACCACCCAGGGATCCTCGTCGGAATAGCCGGTGGCTGAGCCGCTGACGGCAAGGGAGAAACCATCTGTGTACACCCGGCACGTTTCCAGGCCTTCCAAACCATAATTGCTGTCGTACAACTGTGCTCGTGTCAACGGGGCATAATGTCCGACGGCTTCCTTGGGAATAAAGCCATCCCCGTGCCAGCCCTCCACAAAATAATCGTCCCCAAACTCACCGCATACTCTCAATAAGGTTCCCTTCGCATGGGTGGCAGACAGGTGCTTGTGGGAAGGAGATGTATAGACAGGAGCCTCTTGCTGCGTTACTTCCGCCACAAACATCTGACAGGGATAAGCATTTTGCGCCTCCATTGTCATCTGCCAGTGTTCTTCCGGCCAGCCGTCCTGTGCTTTTTCCTGATCCACCCACACCGTTATATCCCGGGTGAGCCAGCAGGAATACAGGCCGTTTTCGTCCTCCAGCGACAGGCTGGTCACATAGCCGTTGTACAATATGCCCGCCTGTTTTTTGCCTGTGCTGCCGGTATACACCACGGCCCCTTTTCCGTCCGTCATCACCCTCAGTTCATTGTATCCCGCCTGTACCGGCGCGGCCGAAAAAACAAGCAGCAAAATCGTCATCGCAGCCAGCATCATTTTCCGCATGCGTATCGCTTCCTTCCCGGTGTATTCATCTATATAACGAAGATGAAATGCCTTTTGTTACATTTTCCATGTAATCATTTCCGGAAAATTTGTGGCATAGGTTTTGGGAAAAGTGTCCCTGTACCCCCTTGTAGAAAAGGCAGGAAAAGGATATAATAGAAAATGGTGTTTCACCATACCAATGTAAATAAGGAGCGAATTTTCTTATGGCCATGAATCTGAAAATGACCGGCGTGAAGGGCTTCATCGAACAGCGCGAACTGGATAACCTCAAACCCATTCTGGATACCGTCAACGATCAGCTGGTTTCCCTCAAGGGCGCCGGCAATGATTTCCTGGGCTGGCTGGACCTGCCCGTAAATTACGATAAAGAAGAATTCGGCCGCATTCAGAAGGCTGCTGAAAAAATCCAGAAGGACAGCGACGTGCTGGTGGTCATCGGCATCGGCGGTTCTTATCTGGGTGCCCGTGCCGCCATCGAATTCTGCAAGGGCCAGATGTATAATGGCATCCGCGAAAAGGGCATTCCGGAAATTTATTTCGCCGGCAACAATATTTCTTCCTCTTATCTGAACGACATCGTGAAGATCATCGGCGACCGGGACTTCTCCGTGAACATCATTTCCAAGTCCGGCACCACCACCGAACCCGCCATCGCCTTCCGCATGTTCAAAAAAATGCTGGAAGAAAAGTACGGCAAGGAAGGCGCCAAAGGCCGCATCTATGCCACCACCGATAAGGCCCGGGGTGCGCTGAAGAACCTGTGCAACGCCGAAGGCTACGAAACCTTCGTGGTTCCGGACGACGTGGGCGGCCGCTTCTCCGTGCTGACGGCTGTGGGTCTGCTCCCCATCGCCGCTGCCGGCATCAACATTGAAGAAATGATGAAGGGCGCTCAGGAAGCCCGCATTGCCTGCCAGGCCGGTGCGATGGAACAGAACCCTGCTTACCAGTACGCCGCCCTGCGCAATATTCTCTACCGCAAGGGCAAGAACACCGAAATTCTGGTGAACTATGAACCCGCCCTCACCATGATGGGCGAATGGTTCAAGCAGCTCTACGCCGAAAGCGAAGGCAAGGACCAGAAGGGCATCTTCCCCACCGCCGCCAACTTCTCCACCGATCTGCACTCCATCGGCCAGTTCATTCAGGACGGTACCCGCAACCTCTTTGAAACCGTAATCTGGGTAAATGAACCCCGCTCCGAAGTGTACATCGAAGAAGCGGCCGAAGATATTGACGGCCTCAATTATCTGGCCGGCAAGTCCGTGCAGTTCGTCAATTCCAAGGCTTATCAGGGCACCCTGATGGCTCACATGGACGGCGGCACCCCCAACATCATTCTGGAAATCGACGCTGCCGATGCTTACCACTTCGGCTATCTGGTGTACTTCTTTGAAAAGGCCTGCGGCCTGTCCGGCTATATGCTGGGTGTGAACCCCTTCGATCAGCCCGGCGTGGAAGCTTACAAGAAGAACATGTTCGCTCTCCTTGGCAAGCCCGGCTTCGAAGCCCGTAAGGCCGAACTGGAAGCCCGCCTGTAATTCACTTTTCAAACCGTCTTCTTCGGAGGGCGGTTTTTTCTTTACCAAAATGCAATGCGCTAACGCTGCAAAGGGAACCTTTCATGGGGCGTTGCCCCACACCCCACAAGGGACAAATGTCCCTTGACCCATCCTGCGGATACAATTGACGGATAGCATAAGCTGTGTGCCGCCGAAGCAGAAACATCCTGATATAAAAGGGAAGAAAAACAGCAAATCTCCAACGGATAAACACACCTTTATCTCTTCCAAATTCATGTACTAACTAAATTCTGCATTCTTAATTCTTCATTCTGAATTTTCCTC
>JAFSGG010000015.1 GCA_017434775.1 Clostridia bacterium | reverse complement strand
CTTTTCCGGTTCCTTCACCTTCACGATCATATCCGCAATATCAAATACTTCCTTGGGCGTGGCCAGGATCTTGGCACCGGCGGCCATGTATTCTTCGTCGGTGAAGCCTGCGCCCATGCCGGCACCCGTTTCCACATATACGGTATGGCCCTGGGCTACATAAGTCATCACATTATCCGGGGTCAGCCCCACGCGGTATTCGTGGTTTTTCAGTTCTTTGGTGGTTCCGATGATCATAAAACAATCACTCCTTGCAGGAAAATTAACAGGCATTTCGTTTGAAAATTGGAAAAAATACGGTTTATTATAGCAAAAACAGCCCGTTCACGCAAGCAAAAACGGGCTGTATACAACAGAAAAACAGGGGGGTGATATAACTTTGTGTTATAGCATTAACGAATGTTAATCGAGTTTTTTCGATTTCATGGAACATCCAGCTTCGATAAAACCAAGTAAACCGCCTGATAATTTTCCGCCACCAAGTCTATTTGTTACATACTGTGGAGAAAATGAGTTGATATACTTGTTTTCGTTTACATAAGTTCTTTTTGTTGTGCTTGCGAAAATCCGTGTGGTATCCAGTGAACGAAAACTATCAATGGACAAAACTGATTCATTTACTGCATACATCGGGAAGAGCAGCCGGTCAAAATATTTGTTCCTTGTCCAATGCTGTTGTATCCGTCTTTTGATGTCATCGGTCGTTCCAATGTATACTTGACAATATTTGTCAAGCACCATTATGTAGTAGCCTTTAGCACCTTTATACTCTGTTAAATTGGTTACTTCAACAAAGCTTTTGTTTTCTTTCAAAAAATTGTCTAATTCCGCCTGAAACTCATTATGGTTGAGCGAAGCAAAAAAACGCATATTTAAATCATAGTTTTGCAGAATGAGTTGCTGATATTCTTTGCACCATTCATCTGTATAGGTGGTGCCTTCCTCGTCTGTGTATGCCCCTTTATCAAATAACTCATCAAATTTACCTAATGAATTGTAATTGTTAATAATGCCATACTTTTCACGGCACAATTCAAGTCCGTATTTTCCTGGCTGCACAGTTACACCAAAATGCTTCATACATATTACTCCTTTTTTATTCGTATACCACATTTTACGTCTTCTGTCAATGTTTGGAATTTGACAAAAAACAACCGGCCGGGGAATGATCCCCGGCCGGTTGTGTGTGTTATGTATTTTTCAGCGTATTTTTTATTTGCCCACCTGTTCCGATTGGCCGAAGCCGATCATGGAGTGGAGGGCGCGGATATCGGAGCCGGTGCGGTTGAGGCGCTTGCCCATGAAGGTGAGGCAGGCGGTGCCGCCGCCGTCCAGATTGAGGGCTTCCACGGCGCCCATTTCAAGCATTTTTTCGGCCATCCAGTCCAGATACACGCCGTGATACTGGCCCTGCACCCGGCCGTTGACGGCCAGCAGCACATAGTGGTAAGGCTCCACCATACCAAGGGCCATCCGGGGTTCCCGGTAGTGGTAATAATCATCGGTAAGGCGGTCGTCCATTTTGCCGTCCTGCACCAGGATGGGGCCAAAGGCGAAGACGTGCACCGCGCCCATATCGATGTATTCCTGGGCGGTGTAGGCATCGCTGACGAAGGTTTTCATGCTGCCGTCTTCAAACACGGCCAGGGTTTCCAAATTGGGGAAGCGGCCTTTGTTGGCGGCGTAGGTTTTGTTGGAAAAAATCTGTCCATTGCGGACGATGATGCCCACGGTGGATTTACCCCGGGCGCGGGTGCCAAAATGGTCGTCCGAAATGCCCAGCACGATCTTTTCTTCTTTGGAAAACTGGAGGGGATTTTTGCCGTTGCCGATCTTGCCGGACTTGGTCAGGTTCAGATGGGTGGTCAGGGGGGATTCGGGGCTGCAATAGATATCCACTTCGAACCACATGTTTTTGTTCTTTTTATCGTGGTAGCGTTTGATGGTGATGGAAATATCCCGGGAGATATAGATCCACTGGCCGTCCTCATCATTGATGTAGACGTATTCATCCAGCTCAGAATCTTCCGGCAGGAAGCCTTCTTCCGTAAGGTTCGGCATATCCGTGGGGGTCAGCGCCGGGCAGATGGGGGTGGGCATGGGGGTTGGCGTAGGCACCGGCGTGGGGGAGGGCTTGGGGGTGGGGATGGGCGAGGGAGTGGGAATGGGGGATGGGGACGGTGCACCGGGGGCAGGAATAGCCTTTCCGGAGAAAATCAGCTCCTGCAGTTCCGGGGTGGCAATGCCTGTTTCTTCCAGGCCATTATTTTTCTGCAGCTGCATCACCCGCTCGGACGTGACCCGGTTGTATTCATCCGAAAAATTGGTGGACGTGAAATAGCCCAGCCAGTACATGGCGGTTTTCAGCCGGGTCACGTCCTCGCCGCGGCTGCCTTTTTCCAGCGTGCGATACTCGCTTTGCGCCAAGGCGCCGGTGCAAAAAAGCACCAGCGCCAAGGTCGCAGCGATCAGAATGATGATACGCTTAGTTTGCATTTTTCACCTGTTCCCAAAGGGTATTGTAGATGGTCAGATAGTTATCGGGAATGTCGTTAAAGAATTCGCAGTTATCGATGGTTTCCTGAGAGGGATTGATGGTTTCATTTTCGGTGTAATCTTCACCCATCAGTTCAATGGCACCGGTGTTGGGGGAAGAATACCAGATGTATTCGCAGTTGCGCTGGGCAATATCGGGGCGGCAGAGGAAGTTGATCAGCTTTTCAGCGTTTTCCTTATTCTTGGCGGTGGCGGGGATTACCATGGCATCCACCCACACATTGCTGCCTTCCTGGGGCACGGCATAAGCCAGGTCTTCGTTCAGTTCCATAGCGTAGAGGGCATCGCCGCTCCATACCACAGCCAGGGCGGCTTCGTTGGCCACCATCTTATCCTTGGTTTCGTCCACATAATAGGCCTTGACCAGGGGCTTTTGCTGGATGAGCAGTTCGGTCACTTCGGTCAGCTCGTTCAGATCGCGGGTGTTCAGGGAATAGCCCTTATACTTGAGGGTGATGCCCATGGCGTCGCGGATGGAGTTGAGCATGAAGATGTTGTCGGCATATTTTTCGTCCCACAGGATGCCCCAGGATTCCACGGGTTCATCCACCATTTTGGTGTTGTAGAGGATACCGACAGTGCCCCACATGAAGGGGACGGAATAGAGGTTATCGGGGTCGTAGCTGGGATAGAGCATCCAGTCGGAAATGTATTCCATGTTGGGAACATTGTCAAAATCAATTTCGGCCACCAGACCTTCGGCGATCATGCGTTCCACGCAGTAATCGGAGGGGAACACCAGGTCATAGGCGCCGGGGCTGACGCGCAGCTGCACCATCATATCTTCATTGGTGGTGAAGTACATTTTATTGACCTTGATGCCGGTTTCGGCGGTGAAATCTTCCAGCACGGAATCGTCCATATAGTCATACCAGTTGTAGATATTGACCACTTCTTCAGCGGCTGCACCGGTCATGCACAGGGAAGAGCAGCAGAGAATGAGCGCCAGTACAAGTGCCAGTTTTTTCATTGATTGTGTTCCTCCGTTTTGATTATTTTTGATCCGCTTTCCCGCGGCGGTTCACAATGAGCAGCAGGGTGAGCAGCACCACGAACATCAGCGTGGACATGGCGTACATGGTGGGCTCGATACCCATGCGGGCCTGGGAATAGATGAGGGTGGACAGATTCTGCACCAGGGGAGAGGTGGTAAAGTAGCTGATGGTGAAATCGTCCAGGGACAGGGTGAACGCCAGCATGGCACCGGTGATAACGCCGGGCATTACTTCCGGCAGGATCACATGGAGCAGGGCGTAAGTGGGGGTTGCGCCCAGGTCAAGCGCGGCTTCGTAGCTGTGCTTGTTCATCTGTTTCAGCTTGGGCAATACCGACAGGATTACATACGGCACGTCAAATGTGATATGCGCCAGCAGCATGGTCACATACCCCCGGGGCACGCCGGTGAAGATGAACAGCAGCATCAGGGAGATGCCGGTGACGATGTCGGGCATGGTCATGGGGATATTGTTGAGGGCCAGCATCATGCTCTGGGGCCGCTTTTGCATGGCATGAATGCCGATGGCGGCCAGGGTGCCGATGATGGTGGAAATCAGAGCGGCCAGAAAAGCGATGGAAACCGTAATGCCCAGGGATTTGACGATGTCCGGATCCTTGAACATTTCCTGATACCAGCGCAGAGAGAAGCCTTCCCATTTGGCGTGGCTTTCACCGGCATTGAAGGATTGGATGATCATGATGATGATGGGCAGATACAGGATGGCAAAAATCAGCACCAGATAAGAACGCTTGAGGAATTTGATCATACCATACCGCCTCCTTCCCCGTCAGGGTCAACTTTCTGCAAAAGACCCAGGCTCAAAAGGATCAGAATCATCATGATCAGCGACATGGCGGAGCCGACGTTCCAGTCCGTTATTTTGGAGGAGAGGAATTTGGCTTCGATCAGGTCGCCAAAGAGCTGTACTTTGCCGCCGCCAAGCAGGCGGGAGATATAGAACGTGGTGACGGCAGGCATGAACACCATGGTGATGCCGCTGACCACGCCGGGCAGGGACAGGGGCAGGGTGACTTTGTAGAAAGTTTTCCATTTGTTGCAGCCCAGGTCCATGGCAGCTTCGGACAGTTTATAGTCCATTTTGTTCAGTGCATTGTAGATGGGGAATACCATGAAAGGCAGGAAGTTATACACCATACCGATCTGAATGGCGGTATTATTGTTCAGCAGCTTCTGCCGGCCGATGCCCAGCCATTCCAGAATATTGTTGATCAGGCCGTTATCTTCCATCAGGTTCATCAGAGCGATGGTACGCAGCAGGAAGTTCATCCACATGGGAACCACAAACAAAATGACCAGCGTGGAGCCCAGCTTGAATTCCCGGTCCGCCATGATATGGGCGGCAGGATAGCCCAGCAGCAGGCAGATCACCGTGCACAAAAATGCCATCCACAGAGAGAAAATCAGGGTATCGATGGTATCGGAATTGGTTTCCGTGAGCATTTTCAGGCTTTCATCGGAAGAATCGGCCACTTTGCGGGCGGCATAGTTGCTGTCGAAAAATTCCTTGAAATTATCCAGGGAGAAGGCCGTGGAAGACATTTTCAGTTCATCCAGGGTCAATTTGGTTTTGCCTTTGAAGGTGAGCGTGTTTTTACTGGCTTTGGTATCCCGGAAAGCAGGATCCAGCGGCTGAGGCGCCTTGATTTTCAGGGTGCTTTCGTCTTTTGCGGATACTTCCACCTTGTAGGTGTAAACGCCAAGGCTCACCACTTCGCCGGCCGGGCTGAGGCGGCTTTCTTCAATGGCGTACTGATGCACGCCAATATTTTCCTGTGTATAGGGGATGGGGGAGAAAGCGACGGTGCCGTCTGCATTGCAAAGAACGGTTTCGTGAAGGCCTTCGCCGGTGAGGGTGTAGCTGTACTGGGTGCCTTCTTCTTCGCCGGGCATCGGGGAACGGGTGGCTTTGAAGATCAGCTGATTATCGGAAGTGGAGGATTTGCGGAAATCTGTGTAGTTTTGCTCCCACTGCACTTTCACGGAACCCTTCTGATCATCTTCCACCGTGACGACAAAAGCGTAGGATTTGTTTTTCGCACCGCTGTCCTGCAGATGATCCACTTCGGTGATGGTATAGGGATGCACCCCGATATCTTCCGCAGTATACTGAATGGGGCTGAACGCGATGTTCTGGCCGCTTTCATCCGGATTGAGCATGATGGTTTGCTGGACGTTGTTTCCCTGCAGGGTATAGCTGTAGCGGGGCACATTTTCCGTTTTGGTAAAGGCATAATAAGCCACCAGAAGACAGGGGACCACCGTGAAAATGACAATCCAGAGGATATAGGGGGAAGCGAAGATGGGCCGCTTCAGCCCCCTGTGATGCAGGATATATTTCACCAGCAGGAACAGAAAGGTAACCAGCCCCAGTCCCATGATGACATATCCCCACACGGGAACATGAAAATCTGTCATGCTTTTTCCTCCTGCATGGGCTTCATGATGTGGATGTTGAAAGGCACAACGGAAAGACCTACCCGGCTGCCCACAGGCTGCATGGAAGTGGAGTGCACTTTCCAGGTGGAATGGCCGGCATCGATCATCATTTCATAATGCACGCCTTTGAACAGAACGCTCTTGATGGTGCCGGTTACCTGGCCTACGTCTTCTCCCACCAGCAGCACGTCTTCGGGACGCACAACCACGTCTACCGGGGTGTCTTCGCCAAAGCCGCCGTCCACGCAAGGGAAATCCGCGCCGCAGAAATGCACCAGTTCATCCCGCACCATGGTGCCGGGGAAGATGTTGCTTTCGCCGATGAAATTGGCCACGAATGCGTTCTTGGGTTCATCGTAGATGGACTTGGGGGTGCCGATCTGCAGAATATGGCCGCCCTGCATGACCACGATGGTATCGGACATGGTGAGGGCTTCTTCCTGATCGTGGGTTACATAGAGGAAGGTGATGCCCAGACGCTGCTGCATATCTTTCAGTTCCAGCTGCATTTCCTTGCGCAGCTTCAGATCCAGCGCACCGAGAGGTTCGTCCAGCAGCAGAACCTCCGGTTCGTTCACCAGGGCCCTTGCAATGGCAATGCGCTGCTGCTGGCCGCCGGACAGGGAATCCACGCTGCGCTTGCCATAGCCGGAAAGGTTCACCAGATCCAGCATCTTATCCACTTTGCGCTCAATTTCGTCCTTGGGCGTTTTTTTCAGCTTCAGGCCGAAAGCAATGTTATCCTTCACATTCAGGTGGGGAAACAGGGCGTATTT
>JAFSGG010000082.1 GCA_017434775.1 Clostridia bacterium | reverse complement strand
TAGCGCCGTCTTGTGACGGTGGCAATATCGTGGATCACCGCGCCGGAGCGGCTGGTGACCACACCGATCATCCGGGGCAGGAAGGGCAGGGGCTTTTTGTGGCTCACGTCAAAGAGCCCTTCCTTTAACAGCTTAGCTTTCAGTGCTTCGTATTTTAAGTACAGTTCGCCCATGCCGTCCAGGGTGATGGTGTCGGCGTAGAATTGATAGCTGCCACTGGCGGTATACAGCCCCACGGCACCGGTGAGCACCACCTTCATGCCGTTTTCCACCGGGAAGGAAATGAGCATGTTTTTCTGCCGGAAGCAGACGCACTGGATGCGGCTCATTTCATCCTTCAGGATAAAATACCAATGGCCGGAGGCGTACTTTTTCAGGTCGCTGATCTCGCCCCGGAGGGATAAAAACCGCAGGGTGGGATCCCCGGCCAGAGACCGGCTCACATATTCATTCAGTTGTGTGACGGTCAGTGTCCAGGCCATATTACTTCACTTTCTTTTCAGCGGCTTCCACGGTGTTTGCCATCAGCATGCAGATGGTCATTTTGCCAACGCCGCCGGGCACGGGGGTGATGTAGGATGCCTTTTCGGCCACGGCGTCAAAGTCCACGTCGCCGCAGAGCTTGCCGTCCACCCGGTTGATGCCCACGTCGATGACGGCGGCACCTTCCTTCACCATATCGGCGGTGACGAACCGGGGCCGGCCCACGGCAGCCACCAGCACATCCGCATTGCGGGTATGTTCTTTCAGGTTTTGGGTGCGGGAATGGCAGATGGTGACGGTGCAGTTGGCATCCAGGAGCAGCATGGCAATGGGCTTGCCCACAATGTTGCTGCGGCCAATCACCACGGCGTTCTTACCAGCGAGAGGCACGCCGGCCTTTTCCAGCATGTACATAATGCCCTTGGGGGTGCAGGCCACCACGCCCCCCTGGCCGGTGAAGAGCTTGCCCGCGTTTTCGATGTGGAAGCCGTCCACGTCCTTTTCGGGCAGGATCTTCGCCAGGGCTGCCGTTTCGTCCAGATGACGGGGCAGGGGCAGCTGCACCAGAATGCCGTTGAAGCGGTCGTCCCGGTTCAAGTTGTCAATGATCTGTTCCAGGGTTTCCTGGGTGGTATCGCCGGGGAGGCGGATGGTTTCCGAGGTCATGCCCAGCTGTTCGCAGGCCAGGCCCTTATTGCGCACATACACCTGGCTGGCAGGGTCTTCCCCCACCAGAATCACAGCCAGGCCGGGAATAACCCCCTTTTCTTTCAGGGCATCCACGCGGATTTTTAATTCTTCCATCACGGCAGCGGCCATGATCTTACCATCCAATAACTGAGCCATATATCTCAACCTCCCTGCAATTTTTCAAGGCCGATGAGCGCAACGCCCACGGCGTTATCGCCGGAATATTCCGGCCGGCCAAAGTGCAGGTGCAATTGCAGCCTGCGCTTTTCGTTCCTCTCCAGCAGCATTTCCCGCAAAAGCGAAGAGGACATGACGCCGCCGGCCAGCAGGATTTCGTTGGTGCCGGTCTGATCGGCGGTGGCTTTTAAAAGCCGGAGCACTGTGCGGCAGAGGATGGAATACACTTCCGCCGCAATATCGTTTTGGTTTTCCTCTTTTTGAATCATGCGCATCAACTGGGCTTCTGCGCCGGACAGATGGCATTGCAGGCTTTTTTCATCCATGCTGACGGGCACCAGCGCTTTGGCATTCCCCTGCCTTGCCAGCTTTTCCAGATGGGGCCCGCTGGGGAAGGGGAGCCCCAGGGCTACGCCCACCCGGTCCACCAATTGGCCTGCGTGCAGGTCCATGGACGTACCAAGGGGCGTTAAAATTTCGCCGTCCATGAAAAGCACATCCGTGGTGCCGCCGGACAGGTGCAGCGCCAGAAACTTTTCAGCCGTCAGCCCGCTGTCCACCTTCGCAGCGCGGATGTGGCCCCGCTGATGGGTGGTGGTGAAAAACGGCACATGATGGGCGGCGGCGATGACGCGGCCGGCCATTTCGCCCACGTTGAAAACGGGCATGTAGCTATCTTCCCCATCCCGGGGGGAGACGGAAGCACACACACAGGAAAGGGGCTCAGAAGCCGCTTTCATCACGCTTTCCACCTGCTCGGCAAGTTGTCTTACATGCGCAAACACGGCCTCGCTTTGGCGAAGGCCGCGTTCACCCGTTTTGACGGGCAGCAGGCGCCGGCTTTGCAGTATCTCCCCACAGGAGGAGCAAAGGGCGGCTGATGTTGTGTAATTGCTGGTATCCAGCCCCAGCGCCAGCATCAGGCCGGATCTCCGTTATTTCGGGATTCCAGCACGGCGGAAAGGACGCCGTTGACAAACTTGCCGGCATTGGGCGTATTGAACCGCTGGGCCAGGGTGACTGCTTCGTTGATGACCACGGCGTCGGGGGTTTGGCGGTCGTAGCACAATTCATAAATGGCTACCCGCAGCACGGCCTGATCCACCTTGGCAATACGGTTCAGCGCCCAGCCTTTCAGGTTCTTTTCGATCAGATCGTCAATGGCGAATGCGTTTTCTTCCACGCCATGGAGCAATTGATCGATGAAGGCGGTATCGCCTTCTTCCGGGGTAAAGGCGATGAGACCCTGCAGGGTATCTTCGCCGCCGTCGCCGCCCAGCATGTTTTCAAACACCATCTGGACGGCAGCGGCCCGTGCGGATTTACGGGACATGGGACAATTCCCCCAAATTGATTATTCTTCGGTGATTTCTTCCACCACTTCTTCAGCGGCTTCCTTCACTTCTTCCACGGTTTCGGCGATTTCTTCCGCGGTTTCTTCCACGGCTTCTTCAGCCTTTTCTTCAGCAGCCTTGGCTTCTTCGATGGCCTTGGCAACCCGGGCATCGCGCATCTGATAGACCTTATCCTTCACGGGAGCCACTTTGTTGGCGGCCTTCTGGAAGGAAGCCTTCTTATCGGAAACACCGCCAATGAACAGGGCGACCACAACCAGCGCCATGATCAAAAGCGTGCTCCAGAAACCGATGGTGAGGAACAGGATGGCGGTGATCAGGGCGATGACCACGCAGAAAATGGCACATTCGGGATTGCCGGGCTTAAAGGCCTTTTTCATGAACAGTTCGAATTTGGACAGATTGTTTTCACTCATTGGTTTCTTCCTCCTGATTTTCTTCGATGGTTTCGGTTTCCATTTCTTCCGCAGTTTCTTCCATGGTTTCTTCCGCAGCAGCGGGGATTTCTTCGGGGATTTCTTCCACGGCTTCTTCCGCCGCTTCCGCAACGGTTTCCACCGGGGCTTCGGGCAGGGTGGCAGGCTCAGCATCCCGCTTGAACAGGCGCTGATGAATGGGCTGCTTCTTTTCCTTCACAGGCGGGGCTTCTTCATTTTCGGCAGCTTCATCCTTTACCATGTAGGGGGAGAAGTTTGCGGCGTCCTTGGCGGTTTCCACGGCCACGCGCACTTCTTTTACTTCAATGCCGGAAGAGGTCTGCAGGTACTGCTTGACTTTCTTCTGCAGGGAAGATACCACCAGGGGGATGATGATGTTATTGGCCAGAGAAATGCTCAGGTCCACCGTTACGCCATCCCGCACATTGTGGATGCGCATGGAATTGAGGGTTACTTCTTCGTGAGCATCCACGCACTTTTTCACCAGGTTCTTGATGGCCACTACCGCAATGCGCAGTTCGCCGTTTTCCGTCTGGCGGGTGACAAAATCCTTCTTGCGGATGGTGAACTTATGGGGCACAGTGAACAGATACAGGCCAAAGAGAACATCTAGGGCTGAAACGGCATAAACAATGATCTGCACCCACTGCTTCTGCATCAGTTCGGCCACATTGATTTCTTTGAAGAACAGAGGCAAAAGCAGGGCAACGCCGGTGAGGATGACCAGCAGAGCGCCGATGAAGAGAATCAGACGATGCCAGAAACGGAATTGTTTCATAATTCACACCTCTATTTCAGTCGATATCAGCAGCGGAGACGGCCGGGAACACCTTCTTCATCCTGGGGTTCCTGAGCGGTTTCTTCGCCTTCCAGGTGAGCTTCCTCTTCCAGCGTTTCTTCGCTGAAGTCGGCTTCTTCGTTCAGTGCATCTTCCACAGCGGCTTCGGTTTCTTCCGCTGCCTGGGCAATTTCTTCCACAGTTTCCTGTGCTTCTTCTGCGATTTCTTCGGCGGCTTCTTCCACGGTTTCTTCCGCTGCGGGTTCTTCCTGGGCAGGAGCGGCCTTTTCTTCCTTCTTTTCTTTGGCTTCCGTCAGCCGGGGATTTTTCGCAGCTTCAATACCGGTGAGGGCAGCCTTCTTTTCCTTTTCAAAGCTGACGCCCTGCACATGGATATCCACGCGCACAACATGCAGGCCGGTGAGGCTTTCCAGGGCCTTGCGCACGTTTTCCTGCACTTCGCTGGCCACTTTCTGGATGGGCTGACCGTATTCCACAACGATGTAAAGATCCACCGCGGCTTCCTGAGAACCCACTTCTACCTTCACACCTTTGGTGATGGAACGGTTACGGCCCAGAATTTCACCGAAACCGCCGCTGACACACATGCCGGCAATGCCGTCAATTTCATTGGCTGCAACACCTGCGATGGTGGCGATCACTTCGTTGGCGTAAGTAATAGTACCGCCGTTTTGCAAATCCACGTCTGCCTTTACAGGAAGATTTTCTTTCTTCTGGGGCATACAGCACACCTCCTTAGGGATATAAAACAGTATAGCAGATTTTTTCTGCTTTGGCAACACTTGAAAAGCCGTTGTAACCAGCCGATCGGGGCTGATTTTTGGCTGAAATCAGGGGGTCAGCCGGTTGGGGCCACGGAAGAGGAACATGACTTCCTTGATCGGGATGCCCAGCAGCAGCATGGTCAGCCGGTCCACACCCAGGCCGAAACCGCCGTGGGGCGGGCAGCCGTAGCGGAAGAAATCCATGTAGAACTTCACGTCTTCGCCCAGGCCCTTTTCGTCGGCCTGTGCCCGCAGCTGTTCGTAGCGGTGTTCACGCTGAGCGCCGGTGGTGATTTCGGTGCCGCGCCAGATCAGGTCATAGCCCAGGGGCATGCCGTTTTCGTCGCGCATGTGATAGAAAGCACGCTTCTGGGGGCCGTAATCGGTTACGAAGAGGAATTCGTGGCCGAACTTATCCATGGAAAGCTTGGCGCACAGGTGCTCCGCTTCGGTGGTCAGGTCGTTCTTTTCTTCTTCGGGGCAGGTGTAGCCGTAGCGTTCTTCCAGTTCCTTGTATACGTCTGCCAGCTTCATTTCGGGGAAGGGCAGGGTGGGCACCACGGTTTCCATGCCGAAGAGTTCCTTGATCTTTTCGCCGTACTTATCGTTGACGGCCTTGAGGGCAGCCTGCAGAAGTTCCGCTTCCAGGGCCATGACGTCCTTGAAGGAAGTGATGTAGCTCATTTCCAGGTCAAAGCCGGTGAATTCGGTGGC
>JAFSGG010000081.1 GCA_017434775.1 Clostridia bacterium | reverse complement strand
TTTGAAGAATATCGATGTGGAATTTCCTTTGGGCGTTCTGTGCTGCGTGACGGGCGTTTCCGGCAGCGGCAAGAGCAGCCTGGTGAACGCCATTCTTTATGGTGCGCTGGCCCATCAGTTGAATCGTGCCCGGCCACGGAAGGCGGACTATGACGGCATTTTGGGCGTTGAAAAGCTGGATAAGATCATCAATATTGATCAATCGCCCATTGGCCGCAGCCCCCGTTCCAATCCGGCTACCTATACCGGATTGTTTGACCAGATCCGCCGGGTGTTTGCCCAGCTGCCGGAAGCCAAGATTCGCGGATACAAGGAAAATCGTTTTTCCTTCAATGTGAAGGGCGGCCGGTGCGAAGCCTGCTCCGGGGACGGCCTGCTGAAAATTGAAATGCACTTCATGGCGGATATTTATGTGCCCTGCGAAGTGTGCCATGGCAAGCGTTACAGCCGGGAAACCCTGGAAGTAAAGTATAGGGGACTTTCCATTGCGGATGTGCTGGATTTGACGGTGGAGGAAGCCATGCGGGTGTTTGAGAATCACCCCGCCATCATGCAGAAATTGCAGACGCTGTATGACGTGGGCCTGGGGTACATGCATCTGGGTCAGCCCAGCACCACTTTGTCCGGCGGTGAAGCCCAACGGGTGAAGCTGGCTACGGAGCTGAGCCGCCGTGCCACCGGCAAAACGGTGATTCTGCTGGACGAACCCACCACTGGTCTGCATATGGACGACGTGAACCGGCTGGTAAAGGTGCTGCAGCGGCTGACGGACGCCGGCAATACGGTGCTGGTGATTGAACACAATCTGGATATGATCAAGACGGCGGACTATATCATCGATCTGGGGCCGGAAGGCGGCGATGCGGGCGGAACGGTGGTGGCGAAAGGCACGCCGGAAGAGGTAGCCATGGTGGAAAGCAGCTATACCGGCCAATTCCTGCGGGATATTTTGTGAGGCATGCCAATGATGACGAAAATTTTGCCACTGGGTTCTTTGGAACAATATACCTATGTGGTGGTATTGTCCAAAATGGATGGAAAAATCCTGCTCAGCCGGCATAAAGACAGAGATACCTGGGAAACCCAGGGAGGCCACATTGAGGCAGGGGAGAATCCCCTGCTGGCGGCACGGCGGGAACTGGTGGAGGAAAGCGGCGCCGGGGTGTATGAACTGACGCCCCTGTTTGACTATGTGCATACGGGCACAGGGCTTGGCGGCGTGGCTTTCCGGGCGGATATTGCCCGGCTGGATTCGCTTCCGGACTTTGAAATGGCGGAAGTGCAGCTTTTTGACACCCTGCCGGAAAACCTGACTTATCCCGATATTACCCCTGTTTTGTTTGCCGAAATGGAACGCATCGACAGGGAACGCCCCTGGCGGCGCATTCTGCTCACCGTCAGCTATGACGGCACGCATTATTCCGGCTGGCAGTATCAGGACAATGCCCCCAGCGTGCAGCAGGCCCTGGAAGAAGCCCTGGAAAAGGCAGTGGGCAAATTTACCCGTGTGACCGGCGCCAGCCGCACCGATGCCGGCGTGCATGCCCTGGGGCAGCGGGCGCATTTTGACACGGATGCCACCATTCCGCCGGAAAAATATCCTTTCGTGCTGAACCGCTTTTTGCCCCCGGATATCCGGGTGTGGGAAGCACGGCAGGTGTCGCCCACCTTCCATGCCCGGTATCAGGCGGAAGGAAAATGGTACACCTATCGCATCCATAACGCCCCCCATGCCAGCGCCATTTATCGCCATATGACGGCTCATGTGCCGGTGCAGCTGGATGAAAAGGTCATGCACCGGGCAGCGCAGCGGCTGCTGGGCACCCATGATTTTGCGGCCTTTGCGGCGGCTGGCGGCAGTGCCAAAACCACCGTGCGCACCATCGATCAGGTGTCGGTGGAACGGCAGGGGGATATGGTAATTCTGAAAATTCACGGTAATGCGTTTTTGTACAATATGGTGCGCATCATTGCCGGGGCGCTGATTTACATCGGCCAGGGCAAGCTGGATGAAGGATGCATCACACGGGCCATTGAAACGGGCAACCGGCTGGAACTGGGCATTACGGCTCCGGCTGCCGGCCTGGAACTGACAAGGGTGGAATATGCCCTGGATAAGGAATAAACCATGCATTTTGTGCAGGCAAAATCCATTCTGACGCCCACGTCCATGAATATTTACCGGGGTTGTCAGCACGGCTGCATTTACTGTGATGCCAGAAGCGATTGCTATCAGATGCAGCATGATTTTGAAGACATCGAAGTAAAGGAAAATACCCTGGCCCTGCTGGAAGATGCGCTGAAACGCAAGCGCAAGCCCTGCATGATCGGTACCGGGGCTATGGGGGATCCCTATATCCCGCTGGAAAAGGAACTGGGCATCATGCGCAGCGTGCTGGAATTGATCGACCGGTACGGGTTCGGCATCGCGCTGCAGACCAAGTCCACGCTGGTGTTGCGCGACATGGATTTGTTGAAGCGGATGAACGAGAAAACAAAAGCCGTGGTGCAGATGACCCTCACTACTTGGGACGACGATCTCTGCCGGATGGTAGAACAAAACGTCAGCGTAACCAGTGAACGCTTTGAAGCACTGAAAAAGCTGCGGGATGCCGGGATTCCCACGGTGGTGTGGCTCAGCCCCATACTACCTTTCATCAACGATACGGAAGAAAACATCATCGGCATCCTGGGGATGTGTGCTGAGGCTCAGGTGAAGGGCGTTATCAATTTCGGGATGGGGCTGACGCTGCGCAACGGGAACCGGGAGCATTATTATCAGCAACTGGACCGGTATTTTCCCGGGCTGAAGGCGGAATATGTTCGCCGCTACGGGAATGCCTATGAGGTGCCCAGCCCCTGTTCGGCCAAGCTGATGCAGCTGTTTCACAGCATCTGTGAAGAAACCGGCATGATGCACGATAACGACGCCATTTTCCGTTATATGCATGCCTTCGAAAACAAACAGCAGATTTCACTCTTTTAAGCAGCTGTCATGAGCTGCTTTTTTGTTGCACTCAGATGAAAATGAAAGGTTCATGCATCGGCTGATTTGTGCCAGAATATGGAATAAAAAGGAGTGTCAAGAGCAAAATGTTACAAAACTGTTGCTTTCCTCTAATCTTTTGAAGCTATTTTTATCCACCGCCGACTGTGGATAATTTTCGGGAACAACCCCGTGTTTTCCACTGTGGATAACGTGAAAAAAGTAAAAGTTATCCACAGTCCAACGGTGAAATAAGGGTTTTCAGCCTCTTTTTTGGTGGACAACTGTGGATAACTCTGTGGATAATGGGGAAAAACATGTTTTGCATAAATCAGAGGGTATATGCTGTATATACAGTGAAAAAAAGCCGGAAAACCGTCAAAAACCACAAATAACCTGTGTATGTGCTGTATAATGCCGGAAAATGTTAAGATTTTTTTGTGGATAACATCGAAAAGGAAAAATGAAAAAAGATTTAAGAAATTTGTTACTTGACAGGATAAACAAAAACCGATGCGCATAGGGTAAAACCGGAGGGGATGGTGTGAAGCGGAATGTGTTTTTTTGGACTATGCTCTGTGGTGTAATTGTAATTGGCCTCTTTGGCATTGTTCAGGACAAAAACCAAAGAGAGGGGCAGCCAGAATCGGTGATCACGGAGGAAAGCGGTGCGCTGGAAGGCCTGTGCATTTTGGTTGATGCCGGGCATGGAGGATATGACGGCGGCGCCCGGGCTATAAACGGTGGTTTGTGGGAAAAGGAGTATAATTTGCGGATGGCCCTGCAGATTCAAAGCGCGTTGGAAGCACAGGGGGCACAGGTGATCATGACCCGGATGGAGGACAAGGCTTTCGCAGACAGGAAACGGCCCGATCTGGATGCACGACTGCAGATGGCAAAGGATGGCGATGCGGACCTGCTGCTCTCCGTCCATATGAATCAGTATCATGATGCAGTAGAATCCGGCCCACAGGTGTTTTACCGAAAAAACAATGCAGACAGCCGCTTGTTGGCAGGCTGCCTGCAGGCGGCACTGATTGGCGGTTTGCAACCCACTCGGGTGCGCAGTGCCATGGCCGGAGATTATTACATGCTGTCGCTGCCCATTCCTTCCGTGCTGATTGAATGCGGTTTCATTTCCAATCCGCAGGAGGCAAAATGGCTGATGGATGCTGATTATCAGAAACGGTTGGCAGAAGCCGTTTGCACCGGTGTTTGCGAATATATCCGGTTGCAACAAAAAAACAGGGATGCGCAATAAAGCGTTCCCTGTTTCATTTTGCTCAGAAAAAATGGGCTTGCATATCCCCGTAGGTGTAAAACCGAAGCGGGGTCTGATAATTGTCGTAGAAATGGTCCGGGTCAAACAGGCAGGCGGCCATCCCGGCGTTTTTCGCTGCTTCCAGATCAATATCCCGGTCACCCATCATAATGCATGCTGGCATGGGCAGAGAATGTTTTCCGGTCAGGTGGAGCAGTGCATCCGGCGCCGGTTTGGAAGGGAAGCCGTCTTTGCTGGTGACAAAATCATGAAAGAGGGGTGTGATGCCATCCCGGTTCAGGGCGGCAAAGGCGCTGTCATATCCCCGATGGGTGTAGAGGTAATTGCGGCCGCCCAGGGCGATCACTTTTTCCAGGAAAGCCCGGGAGCCGGGGTAGAGGGACATGCTTTCCGGCCCTTCCGTTTCGGAGTGGCTGCGGTACGCCTTCATAAAGGTATCTTCCGTGATATTGCAGGGCTGGGCGAAGTGAAGGTACACCGTATGCAGCGAACGTTTTACATGCTGATAGACCTCTCCGTAAGGCACGGAGAGGTCCAGATCAGCCAATGCATATTGCGCCGCACGGGTAATGCGACCGTATGTATCGTACAGTGTACCGTCAAAATCCCAGAAGAAATGACGGTATTGCATTATGCCTCCACTTTGGGCAGTTCGCTGGTGCAGTGATGGCAGCGGGTAGCCTTATCATCCACGGGCTGGCAGCAGAAGGGGCACAGACGGGGAGCGGGAGCAGGAGCAGCGGGCTCTTCCTTCTTCTTGTGCAGCTTGCTGATGAGGCGGATGCACAGGAAAATGCTCAGGGCGATGAGAACAAAGTCGATCACCGTCTGGATGAAGTTGCCGTAGTTGAAGGTGGCCAGGCCCAGTTCCTTGGCCTGATCAATGGTTTCCACCACGGTGCCTTCGGGGGCAGCCTTCAGCAGCAGGAACATGCCGGAAACATTGGTGCCGCCGGTGAGCAGGGACAGCAGGGGCATGACCAGATCATTCACCAGAGACGTGACGATCTTGCCGAACGCACCGCCGACCACAACGCCGACTGCCATATCCACAACGTTACCCTTGAGTGCAAAAGCCTTAAAATCCTTCATAAACTTGCCCATGATAAAGAACCCCTTTCTATGGCCGCACAGGCGGCTCTTTTGTCTGTATTTATTATAGCATGCAAAAAACACGATGGCAAGAAAAAAATCCCGGATCGCAGGATCCGGGATGGTGTTTGATCAGAACAGCAGGCTTTCTTCCGTTTCGGGGTTGAACAGGTGAATGACCTTGCTGGCGAAGGTGAAGTACAGCTTGTTGCCAAAGGACAGCTGCTGGCGCTGTTCATCAGTCAGGTCGATGGTGGGCAGGCGCAGAATCACCTTGTCATCAGCGGTGGTATTCACGTGCAGATGCAGTTCGCTGCCCATCATTTCGTTCACGGAAATGGTGGATTCAATGGCGTTCTGGGCATCCTGGAAGCGGACGGTGGTGTGTTCGGGGCGCACACCCATGATCACATCCATGGTATCAATGCTCTTTTCAGCCAGCTTTTTGCTCTGGTCTTCGTTCAGAGGAATGCTGGTGCCCAGCAATTCCACGCTGTACTGAGCGCCGTTCTTCACCAGCCTGGCATTGAGGAAGTTCATCTGAGGGCTGCCGATGAAGCCGGCAACGAACAGATTGCGGGGGGTATCGAACACTTCCTGGGGCGTGCCCACCTGCTGGATGAAGCCGTCCTTCATGATGACGATGCGATCGCCCAGGGTCATGGCTTCGGTCTGGTCGTGGGTGACGTAGATGAAGGTGGTGTCAATGCGCTTGCGCAGCAGAATGATTTCGGCGCGCATCTGGTTGCGCAGCTTGGCGTCCAGGTTGGACAGGGGTTCGTCCATGAGGAAGACGGCGGGTTCACGCACGATGGCGCGGCCGATGGCCACACGCTGGCGCTGGCCGCCGGAAAGGGCCTTGGGCTTGCGGGTCAGGTACTGGGTGATGCCCAGGATCTCCGCCGCCTGGCATACCCGGCGATGGATTTCTTCGTTATCCATCTTGCGGATGCGCAGGGAGAAAGCCAGGTTTTCGTACACGGAAATGTGGGGATAGAGGGCGTAGTTCTGGAACACCATGGCGATATCGCGGTCCTTGGGTTCCACGTCGTTCACCAGATTATCGCCGATGTACAGCTCGCCTTCGGAGATGTCTTCCAGACCGGCGATCATGCGCAGGGTGGTGGATTTGCCGCAGCCGGAGGGGCCGACGAATACCACAAATTCCTTATCTTTGATTTCCAGGTTAAATTCCTGTACGGCAACGACTTTATTATCGTAAATTTTCTTTACACCTTTAAGCGTAACACTTGCCATTGTTTTTCCTCCTTATATAGGATTCTTCGATCTTGAATGGATGAAGCACCGGGCAGGGAATTAACCCTTTACGGCACCGCCGGTAACACCTTCCACATAGTATTTCTGCAGGGCAATGAACAGGGCGGTGATGGGAATGGCCACCAGCACGCCGCCGGCGCAGAATTTGGTGAACATACCGCCTGCGGCTGCATAGTCATTGGTGTTGACCCAGCGGTACAGACCCACGGCCACGTTATAGCCGGAAGGATTGCCAAAGGCCACATAGGAAGCGAATACATAATCGCCCCAGGGCCCCATGAACGCCATCAGGATGGTATAGATGACGATGGGCTTAGCCATGGGCATGATGATCTTCAGGAATACCTGGGAACGGGTGGCACCGTCAATACGGGCCGATTCATCCAGGGATTTGGGGATGGTATCGAAGAAGCCCTTGGAGATGTAGTAACCCATGCCGGAAGAGGCACAGGAGATGAGGATCAGGCCGGGCACAGCGCCTGCCTGGGTGAGGCCCAGGGTGCTCAGCAGATAGTACAGCACGATCATGGTGAGGAAGCCAGGGAACATGCCCAGCACCAGCACCACGTTCATGATCAGCTTGCGGCCTTTAAAGCGGATGCGGCTGAGGCTGTAGGAAACGGAGAGCACCATGATGGTCTGGATCACGGAACAGAACAGGGCGATGGTCAGGGTATTGATAAACCAGCGTACGAAATTGCAGTTGGTGGAATCTACGGCGCGCATGAAGTTGATCAGCATCATGACGGCGAATACCAGCAGTGCCAGTTTCAGATTGCTCTTGTTCTTTTCCAGAGGGTTTTTCTGCTTGCGGCGCAGGCAGGCAACAATGCCCAGAATGCCGGCCAGATTGGTGAGGGCAGTGACGATGATGGCCACAGCATCCTTCACCAGCAGCTGCAGGCTGAAGCCCACGCCTTCAAAGAGAAATGCGTAGTTATCCAGTGTCCATTGCTTGGGCAAAACGTAGGCTACCTGGCCGCCGCTTTCGCCGCGGAAGGACTGGAGCACCAGGAACACAAAGGGGCACAGCCAGATGATGCTCATGATGATAAGCACGGCATAGATGGATGCATTTACCCGGCGTTCATGGCCTTTCTTGGAGCGCATGTGCCGTGCTTTGTTGATTGCTTCGTCATAGGGGTGCACTTCCCGGATGACGCCGGCTTCTTCGTCAATAAGGATATCGACTTCCGGAATGTTATTCTTCTTAGCCATTACTGGAAATCCTCCTCATTCTTCACCGACGGGATCAGGTTGTAGACAATCAGGTTAATCACTGCGCACACAATGAATACCAGAATGCCGATAACGGCCGCCAGTTTGTAATTGCCGTTGTCCACGGTCATCTTATACAGCCAGGTGATCAGCAGGTCCGTGCTGCCGGCATTGCCGGCCAGTTCCAGGCTCAGGGGCTTGCCCTGAGAGAGAAGGAAGATCACGTTGAAGTTGTTGATATTGCCGGTGAAGCTGGTCAGCAGGTAGGGACCGGTAACAAACAGCATGTAGGGCAGGGTGATTTTGCGGTAGGTCTGGAAGGCATTGGCGCCGTCAATCCGGGCCGATTCGTAAAGATCCGCCGGGATGTTCATCAGAATACCGGTGGCGATGAGCATCAGGTAGGGAATGCCGATCCAGATATTGATACCGATGATGGTAACACGGGCCCAGGAAGGATCCGTCCAGAAGGGCAGGGGGTCCTTGATCCAACCCCAGGACTGCAGCATGCCATTGATGATGCCGTCGGCGGCGAACATCTTGGATACATACAGCAGGGAAATGAACTGCGGAATGGCAATGGTCATCACCAGGATGGTGCGCCACAATTTCTTGAACTTGATGCCCTTCTTGTTGATCATGATGGCGACCAGCATGCCCAGGAAATAGTTAAGGAACGTGGCGAAGAAGGCCCAGATCAGCGTCCAGAACAGCACCTGCTTGAAGGTGTTGGCGAAGGAGGGCGTCTGGACGGAAATCATGTTATTGGCATAGAAGGTGACCGGCTCGCCCAGATCGCTGTATACTTCCAGCACATAATAGGCGGGCAGGGCGGCGGCAGACAGTTTGATCACCGGAGCAGGAACGGCTTCGGCGGTTTCGCCGGCAGTATCGGCATTGGCAGCCGCTTCGCCACGGGCAATAGCGTCGCTATGCGCCTTGGCAATGGCATGAGCCTTGTCGCCCTGCAGGGTTTTCAGGGTGACGAAATCGCCGTTATCGGCAGTGATGGTGAGGACGGTGGTGCCGTCGGTATCATCAGCGGCGGAAACGGTGAGCACGGCATTTTCGCGCTGCGCCAAGCTTTCTACGGTCACATCGGCACCGGAAGCCGTAAGGGCGAAACCTTCCACGCGCTGGGAAGCACCGTCAATTTCCAGGGTGAAGCGATGCTTGTTGAAGGAGATCAGAGAAAGCGTCTCGATGGGATTGGCCGTTTCCGAAGCGGCAGCGGCCACAAAGTCCACCAGCGCCTCAGCTTCCTGAGCATTTTCGGCCGTAAGCGTCATGAAATCGCCGTTTGCAGCGGCAATTGTCACCACGCCGTTTTCCAGGGTGATGCCGGCATTTTGCTGCATCAGGCTATCCAGCGTAACGGCGGCAGAAGAAGCGCTGTAGCCAATAACGGCCATTTTCCGGGAGACGCCGTCTTTGGTGGCGATCAGCTGATGGGTCACTGCAGCCGGTGCTTCGTTCAGGGTGAAATTGGCATGGATGGAATCTTTCAGGGTCAGCTTGATGCTCTTGCCGTTGATGCGGTTTGTGATGCGTTCGGCATAAGCGGCATCGGCAATCTGCAGGCTGATGAATTGACCGGCATCATTTTGCAGCCACAGCAGATTCTTTTCACCGGGAGCAAAATGCGCTGTCAGCGTGCCGGAAACGAAAGTGTTCAGGTCAATATTTTCTTCGGAATAGAGGATATTGTCTGTTTCAAAATCGATGGGATCCAGCCGGGTGGCAACCAACTGGAAGGAATGCCGTTCGCTGACGAAATCCCCGGTGTATTCAGGCGCTTCCTTGGCATTGGACAGGGTGGCTACGGGCTGGGAAGTGAGCGTCTGGGCCTGGGTGGCGGCATCGGGATCACTGGTGTTGAAGGTGAGGATATCGCCGTTGGAGGCAGTGAGCTGAATGGAGGCGGTATCGCCGGTTTTGTTGAGGACCAGCACATTCATGTCAGTGTCAGGCGCAGCCAGCAGTGTCTGGAAGTTTTCGGTGCCAACCCAGGAGAACAGTTTTCCCGGAGGACGATGCTGTTCGTCATAGTTGGTGAAAGCCACCAGAATCATAAACACAATGGGCAGAATGGTGAATACGGTGACACCCAGGGTGGGCAGCGCCAGCAGTGTTTTGTGGAACTGACCATCCGTCATGGATTTCAAATCGTCCTTGGCGGTCTTGAGGGGTTTGCCGGCCTTGATCAGCTTTTCACTCAGCTTATTCTGCTTGATATTCACATACCAGGTGTACAGGAAAGCCAGCACAAAGAAGATGGTCAGCACACCATAGAGCAGAATGAGGAAGGAGTTATCGCCGTAAACCGTTCTGCGGTTGATGGTAGCGGTTTCCACCGTGCCCAGCGATACCAGCTTCTGAAGGAAGCTGATGCCCATGGCATACATGTACCAGTTGAATACCGTCTGGAATGCGAAGAAAAGAATACCGCGCAGCCACTGGCCGCGGGCCATGGAGCCAAAGCCCATGATGGTGTAGGAAACCTTGGTTTTCCAATCCCCGTGCACATAGGTCTGCACCAGGTCCATGATGCCATGGCCCAGGCCTTTGAACAGGCCGATGAACCACAGGATCAAGCTTTTGAGAGCCTGCAGCAGGCGGCGGGGGAGGTTTACCACAAATTCTTTCAGTTTATGAACGAGTTTCTGAGGCTTTGAGAGCCTCAAGTAGTCCAGATCGTTCATGATTTCACCAACCCTTGCTAATGCTTTTCTTGATTGTGTGTTGCGCCCGCTCCACCACGCAGGACACAGCATGCGTGCAGGCTGTGCCCTGCGTGATGGAGGTGAGGAATAAAAACGGGGCTGGAGGCAATTGCCTCCAGCCCACTATGCCTTTGATTATTTGGCGAGGTAGGTGCCGGCAGTGGTCTGGAAGGTTACCAGAACATCCATCAGCTGGTCGTCGGTATAGGTGTCATACTTGTCGGCCAGGATGTCATCGCCCAGAGCGGTGGCCAGAGTCCAGTATTCGCCGGGGTACTGGCCCTGGGGCATGGTGTACTGCAGCTGATCAGCCAGAGCAGACAGAGCCACATTGGACTTCACGCCTTCGGACTGCTGAGCCTTCAGGTTGGAGGGACCCCAGCCAACGGCTTCGAAGCGGGCAGTCTGAGCGGATTCAGAGGTGAGGTACAGGGCCAGAGCGTCGCAAGCAGCCAGCTTGGCATCGTCGATCTGGGGCTTAACACCCAGCATCTTGAAGCCGCCGAAGCCGCCCAGCTGATAGCCGTCCACGGTGGGCAGCTTCACAGCAGCGTAGTTTTCGCCCAGGATCTGCTGCACAGCACCGGCATCCCAGGTGCCGTCCACGATGGCGCCCAGATTGGTGGCATTGGCAGCGGAAGAGCCGTTCACGAAAGCGGGGGACATGGCAACCTTGATCATGGACTTGAGAGCCTTCACGCCGTTTTCGGAAGCGTAGTTGCAATCCATGGCCACCAGATTACCGGAATCGTCGGTGGAGTAGGTCAGGGTGCAGCCGGCACCGAAGAAGAAAGCGGTCTGATACCAACCGGAGTTGATTTCCATGTAGAAATTCTTGCCGGCGGCTTCGCAGTCAGCCAGGATGGCTTCGATGCTGGTGGGATCGGTGACAACGGACTTGTCGTAGTAGAGGAAGTAGCCATTGTCGCTGGTCATGGGATAGGCATACATCACATCGCCCATGGTGACGGCGCCCACGGCACCGGCATCGTTTTCAGCAGCAATGATTTCAGCGTTTTCGGGAGCAACTTCCACCAGGGCGCCGGCGGCAACCAGGCGGTTCAGCTGGTCCTGAGCGAAGCCGAAGATGTCAGCGCCGGCTTCCACGTCGGTCAGCATGTTGGTAGCGGCATCGCCTTCGCCGACAGGTTCGACGATAACGGTCATGCCGGCATATTCGGGATATTCAGCTTTGAAAGCTTCAACCTGGGCCTTGGTGAAGTCTACCGTATTTTCGGCAACCCAGATTTTTACTTCGCCGGAGTAACCTTCGGCGTTGGCGCAAGCCACCATAGACAGCGCCATCATCAGGCACAGAACCAGAGCCAAGAACTTCTTCATAAAAGAGTTCCTCCTTAGATATTTGGATGCAGCCGCATCCGTATTATTTTGGACGGAGATGAACTGCCCCGTCGGTATGGTCATTATAACACCTTTTTGTACATCTTTCAAGAGGGAAATTGCAAGAAACACATTTTTTGTTTTTTTATTGTTTTTTGTGTCATTTCATGCTGTTGAGTTTTACATCGTCAATCTTGCCCCAGGCGCCGTTGCCACTGCCGCTGCAATGCACGTAAATGCCAACGGTTACCGTATCGCCCTCGGTTACATGGATGCCTTCAATGACGGGCGTGTGCCATACATTATAGCTGGTGATGGTGGTGGGCTGGGTGGCAACCACCGCTCCATTTACTTTTATGTAACTGTAAATTTCCACCTGACCGCCGTCGCCGCCCATAATGGAAAGCTCATAACGATATTTTCCGGCGGGCAGATTCTTCACTTCCTGTTCCAGGGTGAATTTGGCGGTATTGGATGCGGCAGAGTAGAAATGATAATGCTTTGTGCCGGTGAGGGAATCAGTTTTCTTATCTTCGATGTACAGCTGCTCGCAGCCGCCCAGATTATCGGATACCCATTCGCCGTTATCGGCATCCTCAAAGCTCCAGTTTTGCAGGTAATTGTATTCTACCATGGCCACCTGGCACACCGCTGGCATGCCGTCCGCCACGCCGCGGATGGTGTAGGTTTTTACGCCGCCGGCTTTCATGGCGGCGGCATCATAGGGTTCCCATTCCACCGGCACCGCCTGCCGGGAATTGTCGTTCATCACGGCATTCACTGTATCGGGCAGGATCACTTCGCCGTTCAGGTCGATCATCAGGGTGGTATCGTCAATGGCATCGGCGGTGACGGGTACTTCATTGCCTTGACGCACCAGGCGGAATACCTTCAGGCTTTCCAGGGCATGGCCATCAAAGGAGAACATGGCCTGATTGTCACAGGCACTGCCACCATAGTATTTTCCGGCATCGTCGGGGTCATATTCCCCGGCAGAGGAGGCTGCCCAGCCGGAACCGTTTTCTTCCCACATCAGGGCGTTTTCTTCCCAGGTTGCGCCGCCGGCAGGAATCCAGGCTCCCTCCCAGTAGAATACGCCAATGCCGCCAATTTCATGTACGGCGCGGATTACATCGGTTACTTCATTGGCCTGGCCCTGCACGGTGAAGGGATAGGGCTTTTCGATGGCGGAGCCTTCACCGATGGTATTTCCGTGGAAATCCCCGTCTTCCAGGGTGTAAGCATAGCTGGTTTCCAGCACCATCACCTTTTTGCCGTAGGTGGTCTGGATGGCGGTGAGCACGTTTTTCAGATTATCCAGAGAACCGTGCCAGTAGGGATAATAGCTGGTTCCGAATACGTCGTAATCCAGGGAATAGTAATCCAGCTTGGAAGCATAGGTCAGATAGCTGTCTGCATTTTCCGGATTGGCGAAATGAACGGCGATCAGGGCATCCGGGAAGACTTCCCGGGTGGCTTTGGAGCCGGCGTTCATCAGTTTATAGATGTTCATCCAGATTTTTTCGCCGCTGAGCTTGCCGTTGGTTTCGTTGCCCAGCTGTACCATGCCCACATCCACCCCCGCATCTTTCAGCATTTGCAGACAAGAACGGGTATATTCGTACAGTGCTTCGGATTTGGGACCGATACGCATGCCTTCCCAGGCTTTGGGCGTCATCTGCTTGCCCGGGTCAGCCCAGAAGTCGGAATAATGGAAGTCCACCAGCAGCTTCATGCCGTGGGCTGTGGCGCGTTTGCCGATTTCCACAGCGGTGTCAATGGTGCAGTTGCCGCCGCCGTAACCCCGGCCCTGGCTGTCAAAAGGATCGTTCCATACCCGGACGCGGATGTAATTGATGCCGTTTTCTGCCAGAATGGCAAACAGATCTTTTTCCTGACCCTTGTGGTCATAGAATTTCACACCGCCTTTTTCCAGTGCCAGTACGGAAGAAACGTCCATGCCCATGATAAAATCTTCCGGCAGGTTTTCCACCTTGTGGATATACAGGGAACATTCTTCCGCAGATACGGCGGATGCAAAGAGCATCAGGCACAGCAGCATAAACAGCATTTTTTTCATGGTTCTTTCCTCCTCTTATTCCAGAATTACGATGGCATAGGGGGGCAGGGTCAGGGTAGTGCCGGAGAGGCGGGCATTGTCCGTGCCCACTTCCAGATCGGATACAATGGTCAGGTCTGCAGTGGGCAGCGCCATATCCGCCGCCGCTTTGGCAGAGAAATTGACGGCGATATAGCATGTGTCCTCATTCAGGGTTCGTTTCATCAGGCAGGTGGTGTTGTCGGAAAAGATAAATTCGTTTTTGCCCCGGGCAATGGCCGGGGTCTTTTTCTTCATGTGGTTCAGGGCTTTGCAGTAATTGAGCAGGGACAGGGGATCCTGCCGTTGTTCGTCCACGGAAGGAAAGAAATATTCCAGTTTGGTAACGCCCGGGGGTTGGGCGGTCATATCTTCGTCGTTCCAGTACATGGCCAGCCGCTTGTTGGGGTCATCGCCGCTGCCCACCATGCCGATCTCTTCGCCGTAATAGGTGAAAGTATTGCCGCCCATCAGGTTAATGAGCCCTTCGGCAAATTTGGCCCGGTCCGGCGCCTGGCGGGCCTGCAGGCTGCCTACGGCCCGGCCGGTATCGTGATTGCCGATGAAGGGAGCCAGAATGCCGTCGGGGATGGCTTCCTCCACCTGTTGAAAATATTTAACGAATTCCGCTGCCGGTTTCCGGGAACGGATCACTTTGGCAATGTAGCCTTCTGCCTGAGAAGCCGGGAAGAGAAAGAAACTGTCAATATCGCTCTGATAATATTCGGCGATGGTGGGAAGACCCACCCATGCTTCGCCCACCAGATAGCTGCCGGGCTTGATTTTTTCGGCGTTTTCCTTTAGCCAGTTAAGGAAGGCCACGTTTCGGATGGTATCGCCGGTGTAGAAACTGGTTACAGCATCCAGCCGGAAGCCGTCCACCCCCACATCCGAAAGCCAGAAGGTCATGATATCCAGAATTTCATTGCGCACAGCTTCATTGTCCAGGTTCAGGTCCGGCATGCCGCCGCCGGAAAACTGCTCTTCATAGTACCATTTGGTGCCGTTCAGCTGGACGGATTTGGCACCCGGATCCTTGGAAAAATGGTAATAATCGATGTAGGGACTATCTTCCTGCCGCTTTTGCAGGGATTCCGCAGCTTGTAAGAACCAGGGATGGCGGAGGGAGGTGTGGTTCACCGGCAGGTCGATGATGATGCGGATTCCCCTTTCGTGGCACGCCTGCACCAGTGCGCGCATATCCTCCAGGGTGCCGTACTGAGGATCGATGGCTTTGTAATCCATCACGTCATATTTATGATAGCTGGGACTGGGCATGATGGGCATCAGCCACAGGCCGTCATACCCCATTTCTTCAATATAATCCAGCCGGCTGTGCAGGCCGTTCAGGTCGCCGATGCCGTCGCCGTTGGAATCCTGATAGGAATAGACGAAAACTTCGTACCAGTTGAAACTGTCATCTTCCAGGGCATGGGCCAGGGAAAGCAGCGAGCAGAGTATCAAAAGAAGGGCCAGTATCCGCTTCATAAAGGAAGCCTCCTGTCTGTTCGGTTTTTTGCTGATTTTATTTTAGCATACACAGGCTGTTTTTGTCGAGAATAAAAAAACCGGACTTTGTGTCCGGTGTGCTTTTACAAGGGTTTGCGCAAGCCCTTTGGGTAGTGATTTTTGATTTGTCCCTGACTGGCCTTGCCCCAGCCCAGCTGCAGCCCATTCAGCGTGGGGCACAGCCAGCCGGAGAGGGAATCCGGGCAGGGCAGCACCTGGCCGTTCTGATACAGCCGTGCTTCTTCAAAAGGAACGGGATGGGTGGCATAGACAGGGCAGGCCAGCGCCAGCGCGTGATCCGGCTGGAAGAGCTTGCCCTTGATATCGCCCAATTGCAGCCCGGCGCGGAGGATACGCAGGCCTTTCATATCCGGCAGCGGAACGGAAGGGAAAGCGCAGACATGCCCGGCGAAAAGACCGGTGGCATCGGGCGGACAGGGAAGATGATCGTTGAGGAAGGCTGCTGCAAGCGCTTTTTCCTGCCGGGAAAGAGGCTGCAGGAAGAGCGTTTCGTTCCGTTTTGCGCAAGGTGTTTCTTCCTTTACAAAGCAGGCAACAAAATGCCCTTCCCCGGCTACTTCATGGGGATAAAGATGTAGTGTGCCGTCATTTTGCGGCAACCCTTCCAGCGAGAAAGGTAAAAGGGAAAACTCGGGATGGGTGTGCAGGAAGGACTGCACCACCCCTTCGTTTTCCACATCATTGAAGGTGCAGGTGCTGTAGACCATTTTTCCGCCGCCTTTGAGCATGGCGGCTGCATGGTTCAGGATATGCAATTGCCTTTCGGCGCAGCCTTCCGGGGAGGTGGGCTGCCATTCCAGCCGGGCTTGTGGATGCTTGCGGAACATGCCCTCCCCGGAGCAGGGGGCATCCACCAGAATCTTATCAAAATAGCCTGGAAAACGGGGGCTCATCTGTTCCGGCAAAGCGCAGGTGACCAGGGCGTTTGGGATGCCCATTCTTTCCAGGTTTCGGGAAAGAACCTGGGCGCGGCCGGGCACCGGTTCGTTGCAGATCAGCAGCCCTTCGCCTTCCATGTAAGCTGCCAGCTGGGTGCTTTTGCCGCCGGGTGCAGCGCACAGATCCAGCACAATTTCCCCCTTTTCGGGATGCAGCGCGGCGGCAGCCGTCATGGCGCTGGGTTCCTGCAGGTAATAGGCGCCGGCTTCGTGCTGGGGCAGGGCACCGGCCTGGCTGGCCAGGGGCAGGTAATAGGCATGCTCTGCCCAGGAAACAGGTTCCAGGGCATCTTCCGTTTTTTCAAGACCCGGACGCATGCGGATACCCCGGTGATAGGGCAAATCATACGTATGCAAAAAATCGGGCAGTGCAGGGCCTAATTGGCGCTGCATCTGCTCGATAAAAGCGGGAGGAAGAGAATACATGGGCATCATCCTTGCTGGTTGTTGTATTGCCCGGGATAGACAGGGGCATGGAAAGCGTCGTTCTTGTCAACGGCCGGGGGCAAGCCATCCAGCTGCTGTTCGCTTTCTTCATCCGCTACCGGCAGGATGCCGTGCAGACGGGATTTCTTTTTTTCATGGCGTTGGCTGCGGCGATTGCGCACGGCCGGCTGCTCCGGGATAAAGACCGGCATTTCCTGCGGTACATAGGCTTCTTCCGCCATTTCGCTGGCAGGCTCCAGGGGGAGGGTTTCCGGCTGCTGCCAGGCAAAATATTCGGCATCGGCTGCGGCAGGCGCGGGGACGGGCATATCGCTCAGGTCCATATCCACGCCGTCGTCATAGCCTTGCTGGAAAAGGTAATATTCCGGCTCTTCATCGTGGGCAGGGCGGCCCTGAAACAGACGGCGCAGTTTGTTTCGCCAGATGACGTAAGGCTTCCAGCGGATGAACCAGATGAAGTAGTCCAGCACTGTGCAGGCAATGCACAGAAAAACCACCAGCCACAGCCAATGATCGCCCAGCCAGGAGATGGTATTGCGCATTCTTCCGGAGGAGAAGGCATTCCACACCCCTTCCATCAGTGTGCGCATCCACCCGAACAGCATTTTCAGCAGGGTATCGGCAAAATTGTTCATAGAGTTACTCCGCTTCGCTCAGGGGTTTGATTTCAATGGTAACGTTTACAGAAGGAGAACTGATGTGGGAAAGACCGCGGTTATTGAGGGGGAGTGTGACGGTAACCGTCTGGGTTTCGCCGGCGATATTGGCTCTTTGCAGAACGGAGATGGCATAATCTTCGGCCAGGTAAGGCGTCAGATCGTCGTCGGCAATGGTGACAGAAGCAGGTTCCACACGAATGGCGGTCACGGTATAGCCTTCAGCTGGCTGACCCAGCAGCATGCTCTGCGTGTTGACGGGCACCTGCACGGTGGGGTAGAGCTTCTGTTCCACAATTACATGGCTCATGGTGATGCCTTGATTGGATACGGTGAGGTAGGTGGAATCCAGCGGATTGCCGTCCTTGTCCTTGAAGACGAAGGGCAGGCTGTTGCGCAGGGTGCCGCTCTGGGCGGAAAGCATGCCCATATCGTAGGCCACCTCGCACTGCGCGATGCTCCGGATCACGGATTCCGGCCCGGCCACCTGCACATAAGCAGGATCCACGGTGGGTGTAGTGGCCCAGTAGCCTTCCGGCGCGCTGCCGGTGATTTTCAGATTGACAGGGATCCAGCTGCGGCTGGTGTAGCGTTCCACATCCACGGTGATGGCGGAAGGAGAAATGGAAGCGACGGAGCCGTAGAAATTGCTGTTGGCGACAGAGGAAGTGAGGGTCAGTTCCTGCCGGCCCACGTCTTTGATCTGCGAAAGATCGGCACGGATCTGGTACCGGTCGGCCGTGGCGGTGGTATAATACTTCTGCGGCAGCTGGGCTACGATATCCACCGTCTGCAGTTTATCCAGCCCGCCCACCACAATCAGGCCGTTTTCCTGCAGGGTGCGGGTGTTGATAATGCTGATCTTCATATCGTTGAAGCGCTTGGTGCGGGGCAGGTCTTCATCCTGGGTGACAAGCACGCCCCAGATGAACACAGCCAGCATCAGGCTTACCAGTTTCCAGCCCCAGTTGTGGGTGATGCGGCGCAGCACAGCCAGCAGCCCGTTTTTGAAACTGCTTTTTGATTCTTTTCCCTGAGGAGGCAGGTTACTCATGCTGTGCGCCCCCTTTCTTTTTGGGCAGCAGCTGTTTATGGGTCAGCCGCCAGAGGAAGGTGTGCTCCTGCTGATACACAGTGCGCAGCACTTTGCGGATGGCATCGGCGTCCAGATGCCGGGTAAGCCGGCCGTTCTGGGCCAGGCTGATGATGCCCGTCTCTTCACTGACGATGAGTACCAAAGCATCCGTACTTTCGCTGACGCCCAGGGCGGCCCTGTGCCGGGTGCCCAGGTCGTAGCTGATGGCGTTGTTATCGCTCAGCGTCAGGATGCAGGCGGCCGCTTCAATGCGCTCGCCGCGGATGATCACGGCGCCGTCATGCAGGGGAGTGTTGGGTTCAAAAATATTTTCCAGCAGGCCGGCAGAAATGACGGCATCCAGCCGGGTACCGGTATCGATGAATTCCTGCAGGCCGGTTTTTTGCTCGATTACAACCAGGGCGCCTACCCGGCGACGGGACAGGCGCTGCAGGCATTTGGTGATCTCCTCAATGGGGGTGGCACCTTCATCCTGTTCTTTATTCCGGCTCATGTTGGCGGAGCGGCCCAGATGTTCCAGGGTACGCTTCACTTCCGGCTGGAACAAAATCAGCAGCACAAGAATACCATTGCTCAGCACACTGTGCAACAGGTAATTGATGGATACCAGGCCCAGCATTTCGCTGATGTAGCTGGCCAATACCAGCATCAAAAGGCCTTTGAATACCTGCATGGAGCGGGTGCGCCGGGTGATGAGGAACAACTGGTAAATCAGCACCGCCATGATGCCGATATCCAGATAATCCACCCAGGTGGGGCGGTAGATGATATTCCAAAAGAAGGTTTGAATCTGATCCAGAATTTCGTTCAAGATACATAAACCTCCTGTTCTTTTTCTTTCGGATTCTATTATACAACAGTTTTTTTTCTTTTGAAATGCCCAAAACGGCTTTTTTCAAAATTTTTACGATTTTTTTACATAAAAGTTTCGGCGAAAAAAATCCTCCGGCGTTCTGCCGGAGGAAAGAAAGGTTATTTACGATCTTTAGCGTACCAGTGTTTCACAATCTGTTCGGTTTTCTTTCCCACGATGGAGAAACCCATTTCAGGCTCCCGGGTGGGGAGTTTTGTATACCAGTCCCACCAGAAAAAGCCGGCAAACCAGGGTTCATCCCACATGGATTGGAAGCAGGATTCGTAAAAATTGGCTTGCTCATCTTCATCATAGGGGAATTCCCGATGGCTGAAGTCATAGGGCATCATGGCACAACCCCGGGCGCTTCGGCAGCCGATCTCCATGAAGATGATCTGCTTGCCACCGTTTTGCCGGGAAAGTTCTGCCAGCTTCTCTTTCTTTTCATCCCAGACGGCTTTCATGTTTTCCATGGTATCGCCGGGCACCTTGCCCACGCCGTAATAGGCGGATGTGCCGATATAGTCCACTGCATCCCACCATTTTACACCCAATTCTTTGCCGTGATTGGTGTTATATACAATGGGGCCGTGATAGATGCTCCGCACAGCCTGGATGGCATTGCGCCAGTATTCTTCCTTGTGTTCCGTGCCCAGCATTTCACAGCCCACGCAGAACATTTCGCATCCGGTTTCTTCTGCAATTTCCGCATAATGGCAAAGGAACGCGGTGTAGGACGAAAACCATTCCTTCCAATAATCCTTATCTCCCCATTCCCGTTCAGGGAAGTGGATATGAGCGCGCCACACACCGTCCCGGCTGTTGACGATGGGTTTCATGCACACTTTCAGCCCCAGGGAATGCAGCTGATTTACCGCTGTTTCCACGTCCTTATCGGTGACGGTGAAGCGGTAATCCGGGCGGATCTGGGTGGAATAAAAAGTGTCCTGATGGACGGTGAAGGCCAGGGCGGCCCAATCGCCCCCCAGCATGGCAAGCCGCTCCATGGACAGGGCTGCTTCCTCCGTGCGGTATGCGCCCCGGCGGCCGTCAAAACCATAGGTGAACCCTTTGATAAACATAAAGGTAACGTCCTTTCGGCGCTTTGATTGTTTATTTTCCGGCCAGCTTCCGGGCGGCTTCTTCCCGTTCCTTGCAGATCTGGGCCCAGGAAGGAATGGTCTTCATCTTTTCAGCCAGGGCCTTCAGGGCACCGGGGATATCAATCTTCTGGGGGCAGATGGCCGCACAGGCACCGCAGCCGATGCAGGCATCCGGCTTCTTTTCTTCCGGCAGGAATTCTACCCACATGGCGGTGTTGGTGGAGGGAAGAAAATTCAGGTCGTTGAGGGTGGAAATCATGTGAGGGATATCCAGCCCCATGGGGCAGTGCGGGGTGCAGTACTGGCAAGCCGTGCAGGGGATGGAGTTTTTCATGCCTTCAGCCAGCCGGAGCAGGGCTTCCGTTTCCACTGCGGAAAGGGGCCGGCGGCTTTCGAAGGTGTTCAGGTTGTCTTCCATCTGATCCATATTGGACATGCCGGAAAGGATCATGGCAACGCCCGGCACTTCCTGCAAAAAGCGGAAGGCCCAGGCAGGAGCCTTTTCGTCCGGCCGAAGGGCGGAAAGAACAGCGTTTTCCTGTTCGTTCAGGTTGCACAGGCGTCCGCCGCGGACGGGTTCCATCACCCACACGGGGATGTTGCGTTCATTGAGCAGTTCCACCTTTTCTTTGGCCTTTTGCAGTGTCCAGTCCAGATAATTCAGCTGAATCTGGCAAAATTCCATATCATTCCCGGCTGCATCCAGGAAAGAACGGATGGTATCCACGCTGCCGTGGGTGGAAAAGCCCAGGTGCTTGATGCGGCCAAGGCGCTTTTGCTCCTTGAAATAATCGATAATGCCCCACTGGGGATCCAGATACACGTTCATGGAATTTTCGTACACGTTGTGCAGCAGGTAAAAATCGAAATAATCCACGCCGCACTTTTTCAGCTGCTGCTCGAAAATATCCGCCGGGTTATAGGTGCTGGCAATCTGATGGCCGGGGTATTTGTTGGCCAGATACCATGTGTCCCGGGGGTACTGATTGAGGATTTTGCCCATCACAATTTCGGACGTGCCCCCGTGATAAGGCCAGGCGGTATCAAAATAATTGACGCCCTTGTCCATGGCCAGGCGCACCATATCGGCCACCTGGGCTTCGTCAATCTGCCCGTCTTTCGTGGGCAGGCGCATGGCGCCAAACCCCAGCAAGGAGAGCTGTTTATTCTGAAAAGAAGAATAAATCATGTTCGGTTACCTCATTTGTATATTTTCGGTTACAGGCAGGCTTTCAGGGCGTTGCAGGCGGCATCGAAAGCTTCGTCGCCGGAAGAATAGGTATAGGCCATTTTTGTTTCTTCCCCGGCCCGTTCCAGATCCTTCAGCCCGGAGAAAACGGTAAGATGGGGCTCGATGGTCACCTGACGGCCGCCCAAGGTGATAAAATCCTTCAGGATGCAGGGCAGATTGCCGATGCCTTTGCCGGCAGGCACCACCCGCCCATCAGCCAGGGCATCCTTGATGTGCAGGTACAGGGTGCGGTCCCGCAGCAGCTGCCAGGCTTCCAGTGTATCCTGGCCGCTCTGGATGAAATTGGCCGGGTCAAAGATGTTTTTCAGCTGGGGGAAGGTATCCAGCAGCTCTTTGCAGCGGACGGCCACGTCGCCGTAGATGCCCTTTTCATTTTCGTGGCAGAGGTTGATGCCGCTTCCTTCCGCCGTGCGGAGCATTTCGCCCATCTGATCCATCACTTTGTTCTTCCAGACGGCGTAATCATTGCCGGGAATATAAAAGGAAAACATGCGAATATTTTCTGCGCCCAGCACCTGGGAAAGGTCCAGCACATGCTTCAGCTTTTCCAGATGGGCAGGAAAATCGCCGTTCACAATATCGATTTTGCCGATGGGGGAACCCATGGACCAGACGGAGAGGCCGTTATCGTCCAGCTTCTTGCGTACTTCCCTGGCTTTTTCCAGGGAAATATCGGCAATGTTCTGGCTGTCCACGCCGCGGATTTCCATGCCCTGAAGTTCGTTGCGCAAAAGAGCCTTGATCTGCCCGTCCACCTGCCAGGTGGCTTCATCGGAGAAAGCGAAAATCTGGATGGGATGCATGGGAATTACCTCCTGCTTTGGTTGAATCATTTCTTCCTATTTATCATACCGCAAAAAACAGTCGGTTTCAAGTACAAAAAAGCGCTCCGTTAGGGAGCGCTGGGGATGTAAATCAGCTCTGGGGCAGGTCCGGCAGTTTAATGACGGTGCCGGGTACAAAATCTTCCGGGGCAATGCAGGGATTGGCTTTGAGAAGATCCGCAACGGAAACCCGGTTGCTCAGGGCGGCGGATTGCAGGGTGTCCAGTTCGCCCAGAATCACCGTGCGCTGGATGGGGCAGGCGGTGTTCTGCTCCGGCACGCACAGCACATCGCCGCTGCCGATGGTGTCCAGATTCACGCCGCTGTTGGCCGTCTGCAGGGTGTAGTAGCTCAGATTGTACTGCAGCTGCAAATCAGCGGCGGTCTGGCCCTGCTGCACTACCGCCCGGCGGTTATTGGGGCAGACGGCGTTATTATCGGTGATGGGGGTATCGGCAGGGTCCTGAGCCGGTTGGTTCAGGCAGTCGCTGTAAGGAATGCACAGCACATCGCCCACCGTCAGCCGGGACGGGGGAATCTGGGGATTGGCGGCGATCAATTCCCGCAATGTAATGCCGGTTTTCTGGGCGATCAGATAAAAACTGTCCCCCCGCTTTACGGTGTATTCATAGGCGCAATTGGCATGTTCGCTCATGGTTCATCCACTCCTTTCTGTTTTACAGTTTCATCCTATGCTCCGGACAAAAAAAGGTGCGCCGCCTGGCAGGAAGAAACAGGAGCGCGGAGAATAAGAGAAAGTCGGAGCGTTTCTGGGGAAACCGCGTTTGAAGCCAAAAGGATCTCCCCTGTACTTCCCTGTGAAAAACGATTCGGGACACAGATAATTGCAATTTTCAGATTTTCCTCCCCATGAAAGTTCGGATACTGACTGCAATTCATTATGGAAGAAAAGCAGCTTATTCAATACCGGCTTTCTTGAGGAGGGTTTGGGAGGGGAGTTCTTTGGCCTCCAAAGAACTTCCCTCCCAAGAAAAAGAACGGAGGATAAATATGGCTGTATTGCAGCAGGTAGTGGTGCTGTTTCTGATGGCGGCACTGGGTTTTTTGCTGACCTGGCGGAAAGTGTGGAACGATCACAGTGTGAAAAGCGTCACGTCTATGGTCATTTTGATTTCCACGCCCTGCCTGAATTTTTCCAAGCTCTATCATCTGCCCCAGGGTACGCTGAGCGGGGACTGGCTGATCTGCTTTTTCCTTTCCATGGCGCTGACCAGCGTGATGCTGGGCATCGGCTTTCTGATTTTCCGCAAGCACCCCAAGGATGAACGGGCGGTGTTTGCCCAGCTGACGGCTCTTTCCAACTACGGCTTTATGGGTTATCCGGTGATGGAAGCGGCCTTTGGCGACGTGGTGGTAGGCTACGGCGTGGCGTTTGTGACGGCGTTCAATATTGTCAGCTGGAGCATTGCGCTGGCCCTGTTCTGCAAGGATTTCAAGGCCGGGCTGAAAAAGATGGTGAACCCCACCATGGGCGGCATTGCCCTGGCGCTGGTATTGCAGCTGCTCAACTGGCAATTGCCCAAGGTGCTGGTGGACGTGGTGGACGCCATGAGCGCCCTGGCCACGCCCCTTGCCATGATGGTGGCCGGCGCCTATTTCGGCAAGATCACGGTGGACATGCTGAAAAACAAATCCTTCCTGCTTACCTGCTTTTTACGGCTCATTGTGATGCCCCTTTTCTGCCTGGGGGTATTGAAACTGTGCGGCATGACAGGGGAAGTGGGCGCTGCCATCTTTGTGGCCTGCTGCATGCCGGGGGCCAGCAATACCCTGGTGCAGGCAACGGCATACTCCACGGATCATGCCCGGGAACTGGCCGTGGGCGCCGTGGCGCTGACCACCATTTTGTGCGTGGGCACCATTCCTTTGATGATGCTTTTGTGGTAAAAAAGCTGTTGACAGAAAAGCGAAATTTTTGTATAATACCAGCCGAACTGAATACCTTATCCAGAGTGGTGGAGGGACTGGCCCTGTGAAGCCCGGCAACCGGCACTTATGTGCAAGGTGCTAATTCCAGCAGCGTGATAAACGCTGGCAGATAAGGCGCAAGAAAAGGATCATTCATGCTGCTTGTCTGAAGACCGGCAGCATTTTTTTGCGGAAAGGAAAGGCTTTCAGTATCAAAAGAAAAGGAGAGAAATACTCTATGCGTACTCTGTTTACTTCCGAATCCGTTACTGAAGGCCATCCGGATAAAATGTGCGACCAGATTTCCGACGCCATTCTGGACGCACTGCTGGAACAGGATCCCATGAGCCGCGTGGCCTGCGAAACCTGCGCCACCACCGGGCTTGTGATGGTGATGGGCGAAATCACTACCCAGGGCTATGTGCCCATTGCGGATGTGGTGCGCAAAGTGGTGAACGATATCGGCTACGACCGGGCTAAGAAGGGCTTTGACGGTGCTTCCTGCGCCGTGCTCACTGCCGTACATGACCAGAGTCCCGATATTGCTCAGGGCGTGGACGCTGCACTGGAAACCCGGGAAGAAAGCGAAAATGAAACCGGCGCCGGGGATCAGGGCATGATGTTTGGCTTTGCCTGCGACGAAACTCCGGAAATGATGCCCATGCCCATCGCCCTGGCCCATCGGCTCACCCGCAAGATGGCCCAAGTGCGCAAGGACGGCACCTACCCCTGGATGCGCCCCGATGGCAAGAGCCAGGTGACGGTGGTGTACGAAGATGGCAAGCCCGTTGCCGTGGATACCGTGGTCATTTCCACCCAGCATGATGAAAACGTGACCCATGAAGAAATTGAAACCGCCATGATCGAAGGCGTCATCAAGCAGGTGATTCCGGCGGAACTTTTGCAGGCCGATACCAAGTACTTCATCAACCCCACCGGCCGTTTTGTGCTGGGCGGCCCTGCCGGTGATACCGGCCTTACCGGCCGCAAGATCATCGTGGACACCTATGGCGGCTATGCCCCCCACGGCGGCGGCGCTTTCTCCGGCAAGGATCCCACCAAGGTGGACCGCTCCGCTGCCTATGCTGCCCGTCACGCGGCCAAGAACGTGGTGGCTGCCGGCCTGGCTAAACAGTGCGAAATCGCCCTGGCCTATGCCATCGGCGTGGCTCAGCCCGTGTCCTTCCAGGTGAACACCCGGGGCACCGGCGTGATGGCCGATGAAAAGATTGCCGAGCTGGTTTCCAAGGTGTTTGATATGCGCCCCGATAGCATCATCAAACGGCTGGATCTGCGCCGGCCCATCTATCGCCAGACCGCTGCCTATGGTCATTTCGGCCGCACGGATGTGGACCTGCCCTGGGAACGCACCGACATGGTGGATGCCCTGAAAAAGGAAGCCAATCTGTAAAATAACCATGATGCCCACCCCAAACGGTGGGCTTTTTTCGTTCAGAGAATGTAATTTTCACTTTTTTCCATAAAAGATCGACAAAAGAGGATGGTTGCATCGTCTATATAGGCAGGAGGGGTGGAGAAAGCCCATCAGGTAAGGAGGTGAGCAGCGGATGGATGTTGTCAAGGATCCGGACAACAACCGGGATCAGGCATTGGAGCGCATGGTGGATAAATACCAGGGCCTGTTGCTGCGCATGTGTTATGTGTATTTAAGGGATATGGAAAGCGCCAAAGACGCTGTTCAGGAAACATTCCTGAAAGCGTATAAAGCGCTGGCTGCCTTCCGGGGAGAATGCAATGAAAAAACCTGGCTTATTCAGATCGCCATGAATACCTGCCGGGATATGCAGCGCTCTGCCTGGTTCCGTCACAACGACCGGCGCATAACACCGGAGGATTTACCTCTTTCTGCCCAGGTGCCCCAGGATGAAAATCATCTGGATATGATGTGCTATATTATGCAGCTGCCGCCAAAGCTGAAAGCGGTTATCATGCTGTATTACTGGCAGGAAATGACGGAGACAGACATTGCAAAGGCGCTGGGTATTACCCATTCCACCGTATCGAATCGATTAAAACGGGCCAGGGATAAAATCCGTATCATGCTGGAAAGGAGGGAACCCGATGGAAGATAACCGAAATAAGCAGATCATTCAGCAGGTATTTGAAACATCCCTCTCCGGCATGAAAGAGGATCCCTGGCTGGCACAGCGTGTGCTGAACAAGGCGCACGGGGAAGGAGAAAAAAGAGTGAAAAAGAAATGGACCGTTGGCTTGATTCTTGTGATTGTGATCTTGATGTGTTCCCTGGTGGGGCTTGCATGGAATCACAGCTATGTGATTCAGTTTCTCTTTGGCAAAGAAGCGGATTCTGATGAAGCGCAGCTATTGGCAGCGCAGGTGCAGTCCATTGATATTGTTCAGAAAAGCGATGCATATGTATGCACTGTAAAGGATGCATATTTTGATGGCAAAACCCTGGCAGTAGGCATTGGCTTCCAGGCAGATACGCCCATCTATCTTGTCGGTGAGGAAGTGAAGGTAAATGGTGAGCATGTGGATTATGTGGAGTATGGAAGCACAATAGAAGAAATGTGGGTGGGAAATCAGGCTCCAAATGAAAAATTGGCAGCGGAAGAATGGATTCATGGTATGGAATGTATTTTTGCTCAGCCTCTTCCGAAGGGGGAGAGGGCGGAAGTGACAATGCACATCACCTTGCTCAAACCCCGGCAAGGCGTGAAAACAGTAGATGTATATCAGGAAAATCATCTGGCGATGTGGGCTGAGATTGATGCATTGTACGACCAAGGACTTACCCCTGTTTCTGCGGATGAACCGTATGAAGTGTTGATCAGCTCCGGTTGGCATGAAACCCTTGACAGGACGAACGCATATCAGGGTCCTCTGTGCGATGTGGATGCCCTTGTCCGTTATGCCAATATGGAAGTGGTGGATCGGGTGGAAGTTACGTTTATGCTGAATGTGCAATAACACAGCCGTTAAATCAATCGGATCGCCAGCCTTTCGGGGCTGGCGGTCTTTTGCTGAAAAAGAATGAACAACAGAAGGCATAACGAAAGGAAGGATTTATAAAGATTTCGAAACAATAAAAAGTTTTAAGAAAATGTTACAAAATCTATTTACATTTGTTTCTCTTTTGTGCTATAATCAGGTGGCAATGGAAAACCAAGGGGGTTTTGCCCCCTTTTTCAGGAGGAAATGACATGCTGACCAAGACCACCACGCTGAACAGCTATCAGGCCGCGCTGGGTGTTAGAAAAAGAATGAACGCCGCCATGCGTGCCTGCACCAGCTGGGCGATGCTGGAAGAGCATGATAAGATACTGGATATGGCCTGTGTGGATGGTGCGCTGCTGAGTGCACTGAATGATAAAATGCGTCTCACCCTGTGCGGCCTGTGCGAACAGCCGGAACAGGCACGGGCTGTGCGTGAAATGCTGGATGATGCGGACGTCATTTCCGGCCGGGTGGATGATATTCCCTGGCGCAGCAACAGCTTTGATATCGTGCTGCTGCCCACTGCCGTGCGCGGCGACGTGATCCGCGGCGCCATTCAGGAAGCGTTCCGTGTGCTGCATGAAGGCGGTCAGTTTGTGATGGCCTCTTCCCATGTGCAGATGAACGAAGGCGGCCTAAGCCGCCGGGAAATCATGCGGGTTATGCAGGAGGCCGGTTTCACCGCCGTCAGCTGCCGCAAGAACCTGATGTGCGGTGCGTTGGTGGGCTTTAAGCCCCGGAAGGAAAAAGAAGAAAAGTAAACAGAAAGCCTGAGGAAAAGCTCCTCAGGCTTTTTTCATTCTTCCACTTCGGCATCCATGATTATTTTCCGGCAGCTTTTGCAATACCATGCATCCATGTTAAATGATACCAGCTTGTATTTGACCCCCTTCACCTTACCAATGCCTGCCAGCCTGTCCCAGAAAGGAGTTTTTTTGCTGCCTTCCTTCCAGCGGACGGCAGACCGACCGTCACCGTTCAGAACGCCAGGCCGCATTTCCTGATCACAATAAGGGCATTTCATGTGTTATCTCCTTTCTCCTTGTTTTTTATCATTTGCAGAATTCTGTTTTCTCTTTCCAGCATGGTGACATACAAAGGCTTTTCGTCTGCCAACTTTTCCATGGCCTGCCGGTTGGCAGGAATGGCCTGATCGGGCGCAACAAAAGCGAGGGTGAAGCGTTCCTGCGCTTCATAGTCGTCCAGCTGCTGGGGCAGGAGGTCGTCTTTGGCATCACAGAAGAAATAAAAATTTTCCTGAACAAAAATATCGTCCCATTTTCCTTTTTCTATGCGTTTCACATAGCCGAAGGGGCGGATAGATGCAGGGATTATCTGCAGGCCGCTTTCCTCCGCCACTTCCCGGATGAGGGTCTCCTCGTGGGTTTCACCCTTTTCCATGCCACCGCCGGGTAGTTTATAGTAGCCGTATTTCAGGCTGTGGATCATGGCGATCAGGCCGTTTTTCTGAATAATGCCGCGAACAGAGGGGCGCACAAAAGCGGTGCCCCCTTCTTTGTAGTTCTTTTTGTCGATGGTGAAAAGAAGCTTCATTTTCGTTACTCCTTTGGAAAACAGCGCAGATATACCTGATTGTTGTCAGGGTCCAGAAAGCACATGTTGACGGTGCCCCAGGGCTGCCGGGCAGGAGGCTGCAGAATCTGTGCACCCAGGGCATGCACTCGCTGATATACATCGTCCATGTTTTCCACGGTAAAGGCAATGCACATGTTATGGTTATTGTTTTCCTTCCGGGTACCGTCGTTGTAGATGGTGAGCATGGTTTCTTCGGCAATCAGCGTCTGATGGACGGGATCGGAACAGTCATCGTCCATGCCCAGCAGCTGCCGATAAAAGGAGGCCAGCCGGGGCACATCGTTTGTCAGGAAACAAATTTCGCCAAGTTTCATGCTTTGCTCCTTTCCAATTCCACGCTTTCGTCATCGCTGCAGATCTTTGTCAGTTTTTCATCCTGCAAAAGATAGGCTTCGCCGAAAACAGTGGTTTTGCCGTCCTTTTGCAGGGCATAGCTACCATCGTTGAGGCAGAGAAAACAACGCCCCCGGCTATCTGCCAAGGCGATTTGATCGATGGCCTTCATGCCGTCCAGCCACACGGTGCGCAGGTATTGGAAGTGGGGCAGAATCTGGTGTTCCGTCAGCCCCAGGCCGGGCAGATAGCGCTTGTAATCCGGGTCCACGGCCTCTCCATCCAGTTCCGGATGGGCGTAGACGATGGAAGCGCAGTTCATGGTGCCTGCGCTGATGCCGATGACGATGCCGTGATAGTTTGCGTATTTTTCTTTCAGGCCGATTTTGTGAAAAAAAGCATTCTGGGTGGGCACATGGCCGCCGGCGTGGATGATCACATCGTAATGTGAAAGATCCGCTGCCGCTTCTTCGTTCCGGTCATCGCAGGGCAGCACAAATTCCACCGGCAGCCCGGCCATGGGCAGGGTGTGGGAAAAGGAGCGGGCAATATCGTCCAGCACCACATGCTCCCCGGGGTCGGAGGCGATGAGCAGAACCTTTGCTTTTTCCGGCCAGTATGTTTTCAGGTTTTCCACGAAGCGGTTTTCCGCAAGCACCGGCTTGGGTTCCGGATCGTCCGGGGGGAAGCGATTGCCGCCCATGTGGCTGGTGAGGAACAATACCATAAAAATCCCTCCTGTTTTGGCAAAAGCCGCCAGGAATGCAGGCGGCTTTTTATATTATTCCGGTTCAGCCTGGCTTTCTTCCGGCCAGGGGTAATGGAGAATTTCGTCGGGCAAATAATCCAGCTTGCCGTCGGAAAGGGTGTTCAGCTTTTCGATTACGGTATCCACGTCCTTTACCCGCACCAGAAGGGTTACGGAAACGGAAGCGCCAAATTCGGTGTTCTCCGTGATCTGTGGCAGGGATTGCAGGTGATAATTGATTTTATCCCACATGGGGTAGGGAATATCCAGCAAAATCCGCTGACTTTCCTCCATGGTGACTACCTGCGCCGCATTCAGCGCCACCACGCAGCCCTTGGTGTAAGCGCGTACAAGACCGCCGGCACCCAGCAAAATGCCGCCGAAATACCTAGTGACCACCACGCAGCAGTTCACCACGCCCCGTGCTTTCATCACTTCAATGATGGGCATACCTGCGGTGCCGCCGGGCTCGCCGTCGTCGCTGTAGCGCATGATGCCGGCATTCTGGCCGATGATGTAGGCGTAGCAGTTGTGGGTGGCATCCTTGTGCTTTTCCCGGATGGAACGCAAAAAGTCCAGCGCCGCCTCCTCACTTTCGCAGGGGGCGGCGTAGCCGATGAAGCGGCTCTTGTTCACGATGAATTGATCGCTGGCCGCTTGTTTTAAGGTTTTGTAATCGCCGGGCATTACTTGAGCACCACGCGGCAGTAGTTTTTCTTGCCCTTGCGCAGCAGAATACCGTCGGTGGGAATCATATCGGCAGTCACCATGGTGTCGATATCGGTGACTTTGTTGTCCGCCATCACCACGGCACCCTGCTGGATCTGCTTGCGGGCATCGCCGCGGCTTACGCACAAGCCGCACAGGTGGAGCAGGGTGGTGAGTCGGTTATCCTGTTCCATATCGCACTGCTTCCATTCGAAGGTGGGCACATCCGCCGCTGCGCCGCCGCCAAACAGGGCCGCCGCTGCCATCTGAGCCTTCTGGGCTTCTTCTTCGCCGTGGACCAGCTTGGTGCATTCGTAGGCAAGAACCGTCTTGGCTTCGTTGATGGCGCTGCCCTCCAGCTTGGAAAGCTTATTGATTTCTTCCATGGGCAGGAAGGTGAGCAGCTTCAGGCATTTTTCCACGTCCGCATCGGCGATATTGCGCCAGTACTGGAAAAATTCGTAGGGGGTGCAAAGGGTGGGATCCAGCCACAGGGCGCCCTTTTCGGTTTTGCCCATCTTTTTGCCTTCGTGGTTCATGAGCAGCTTGAAGGTGCAGGCGAAAGCCGGTTCCTGTTCCTTGCGGCGGATGAGATCGGCACCGGCCAGCATGTTGCTCCACTGGTCGTCGCCGCCCATCTGCAGCCGGCAGCCGTGGTTCTTGAACAGCTGCAGGAAGTCATAGGCCTGCATCACCATGTAGTTGAATTCAAGCAGGGTAAGGCCGCGCTCCATGCGCTGCTTGTAGCATTCGGCAGCCAGCATGCGGTTGACGGAGAAGAGGGAACCCACGTCCCGCAAAAAATCCATGTAGGAAAGCTTGCGGATCCAGTCGGCGTTATTGACGATCATGGCCTTGCCTTCGCCGAACTCGATGAAGCGTTCCATCTGCTTTTTGATGCAGGATACGTTATGGTCGATGGTTTCCACGGTCATCATCTTGCGCATATCGGTTTTGCCGGAAGGGTCGCCGATCATGGCCGTGCCGCCGCCCACCAGGGCGATCGGGATATGGCCGGCGCGCTGCATGTGGGCCATGGCAATGATCGGAATGAAGTGACCGAAATGCAGGGAGGTGGCGGTGGGGTCAAAGCCCACATAGAAGGTGGTGGGCTCCTTTTCCAGCTGCTTGTAGAGTTCGTCTTCAAAGGTGATCTGGGCCAGGAATCCGCGTTCCCGGAGGGTATCAAGTACATGTGCCATTTTGATTCAATCTCCTTTATGGTTGTTTTACAATTTTTTCGTACAGTTCCAGGATGACGCCGGGATCCGTTTCCTGTTTGATGCCGGTGGGGCGGTACCCGGCCCCGGCATAGCAGCGGCGGTTTTTCTCCAGCACATCGGGAAAATCCACATAGTATTTTACGGCGTCCGGGAATTGCTGTTCGCAAAGCAGGATGGCCTGCTTTGCAAGACCTTTTCCCTGTCTGTCCGGCCGGATGAACACCCGGCCCAGGTAATATTCATGGGGTTTCAGTTCGCACAGAAGCAGCTTTCTGTTCCGTATATACCAGATGCCGCCCACGATGCAGCCGTCCTCTTCGATGGTGAAGGGGTGAATGCAGGGGTTATCCAGCCGTCGTTCAATATCTGCCCTGCCCTTCAGGTGGGGATTGGAAGGATCGTGAAATCTTTGGTAGAGGGGTGCAAAAGCATCTTTCTGGATTTGGGCGAGGATATCCACATCCGCCCATTCCATTTTTCTGACAGTTAGCACGCTGACCAACTCCTTTTATTTTGAAAAGACGTCGTTCAGCTTTTCCATGCCGATTTTGATCTGCTCCACGCTGGGCATGGAGAAGTTGAGACGGAAGGTATTATCGTGTTCGCCATAGGCGTAGAAGTGAGTGCCGGGGACGTAAGCCACGCCCTTTTCCACGGCTTTTTTCAGAAGCTCGGTAGCATTTCTGCCTTCTTCCAGCTCGCAGAAGATGAACAGGCCGCCCTCCGGCTTGGTATATCGGGCTACGCCGCCGCATTTGGACAGCATGTTCAGCATGGTTTCGGCCTTTTCGCCGTAAGCTTTGCGGATGGTTTCCACATGGGGCATGAGGAGATGATTGCGCAGGTAATGATCCACCACCGCCTGATTGACAAGCGCCGTGTGCACATCGGTGGACTGCTTGCCGATGGTGCATTTGCGAAGGATACTGGGGTGAGCCACCAGATAGCCAACCCGCAGGCCGGGGCTGATCACCTTGGAGAAGCTGCCCATGAAAGCCACCCAGCCTTCGGTATCGAAGGATTTGATGGAGGGAAGCTCTGTGCCGGTGTAGCGTAGATCACGGTAAGGGTCATCTTCCGCCACTACCACGCCGTATTGGCTGGCCAAAGCGGCAATACGCTTGCGGCGCTCCAGAGACAGGGTGCGGCCGGTGGGGTTCTGGAAGGTGGGGATGATGTAAAGCAGTTTGGGGCGTTCGTTTTTGAACACTTCTTCCAGCTTATCCACGTCGATGCCTTCATCATCACTGTCCACGGGGATCAGGTTTGCCTGGTACAGGTTCAGGCACTGCATATTGCCAAGGAAAGTGGGATTTTCGATGACCACCTTGTCGCCGGGGTTGAGGAGGGCCTTGCAAAGCAGATCCATGGCCTGGGTGGAGCCGGTGACGGGCAGAATTTCCTCCGCCGTGCAGGTGAAGGAGAAGCGATCCTTCAGATAGGAAACCAGGCTTTCCTTCAGGGGGGCGTAGCCTTCCGTGGCGCCGTACTGCATAAGAATTTTTCCTTTTTCCTGCAAAAGGGCGTTGGCAATTTCGCCCACCTTTTCCCCGGGCAGAAAATCGGGGGAGGGGTTGCCGCCGGCAAAGGAAATCATACCGGGAACGGCCAGAAGCTTAAAAATCTCGCGGATGGCGCTGCCGGAAATGCCGTTGAAACGATCGGCAAAGCGAATGGAATCAATGTTCATAAAATACCTCCTGAAAAATAAAAAAGCCCGTCCCTCAAGGGAAGGCGAATGAGCGCGGTACCACTTCCGTTCGGCACAGGAATGTGCCCTCTTGGCGCTGTAACCGGCGCACCGGCGATAGCCTACTGAAATTCCTTTGTTCGGTATCGGGCTCCGGGATGTATTCACAAAAGCGCCGCTGCCCCCTTCCACCAGCCGGGGACTCTCTTGAAACGGCTCTGCTTTGCTACTTCTTCCCATCACAGCCATGCGAGCATTATAAAGGAAATATGCCCTTCTGTCAAGGCGAAAAGTGGCGGAAGGGCTTGAAAAATTCCGGATTTTTGATACACTAAAGAAAAGAAGAAAAATTTGTTTTTCATATAAAGGAGGCAAAGCCTGTGAATAAACGGTATCTGGTGGCGCTGGACCAGGGCACCACATCCTCCCGGGCGGTGATTTTCAATCTGGAAGGGCACATGCTCTGTGCCGCTTCCCGGGAATTTCCCCAGATTTATCCCAAGCCCGGCTGGGTGGAGCATGATCCCATGGATATTCTGTCTTCCCAGATTGAGGCGCTGCGGCAGGCGGTGCGCAACGCGGATATTGACCCTTCCGAAATTGCGGCCATCGGCATTACCAACCAGCGGGAAACCACGCTGGTGTGGGAAAGGAAAACCGGCAAGTGTGTGCACAACGCTATTGTCTGGCAGTGCCGCCGCAC
>JAFSGG010000080.1 GCA_017434775.1 Clostridia bacterium | reverse complement strand
GGTGAAGCTGGCCGTTTCCCAGGGCAACGAAATTGCTTCCCATACCTGGAATCACCCCGATCTGGAAAAAGCCAGCGAAAGCAAGATCCGCAAGCAGCTGGAAGATACCAACAACATCGTGGCGGAAGTGACCGGCGGATATCAGGTGAAAGTGCTGCGTCCCCCCTATGGCAATGTGAATAAGCGCGTGCGCACCATCTGCGCCGATATGGATATGATCATTGCCCACTGGGAACTGGATACGCTGGACTGGGCCACCCGAAACCCCAACAAAACCTACAACAAAATCATGAAAGATGTGGATAACGGGATGATCATCCTCTGCCACGATATCTACGAAACCACCGCCGAAGCCGCCGAACGGGCCATTCCCGAACTGGTGGCTCAGGGATATCAGCTGGTGACGGTATCGGAACTGTTCTCCTTCCATAAGGACGGTGTCAAGCCCGGCACGGTATACAGCCATCTGGATCCCAAGAACATCAAAATGGACTGATATCAAAAAACGCCATGGTTTTCATCACCATGGCGTTTTTGTTTAGCATTATTCTTTCACTTTGCTGAGCACATAATCGATGATCTGGTCCCGGGCGATGCGATCCTTGTGCAGGACGGGCTTTTGCTGCAATTTAGCCAGATTTTCGGGAATGGTCACGCCGGTCACTTCGTTCAGTTTGGCGGCATCGGCAAATTCATCCGCACCGGCAGGAATGCCAAGGGCTTTCAGCACCGGGCCGGGGAATTTGTAGGGAGAAGCGGTGGATAAAACCACCTGCGGCCGGCCCTCTGCCTGGGGCTTTTTCTGTTCCATCACATGCCAGGCAACGGCGGTATGGGGATCCAGCAGGTATTTTTCTTCCTGCCACACGTTGCCGATGGCAGCGGCGGTCTCCTTTTCGTCGCAGCAGCCGGCATCGAAGCTTTCCTGAATGTTCTTCAGGGTTTCCGCATCCACCTGATAGAAGCCTTCTTTGTTCAGCTGTTCCATCCAGCCCTTCACCTTTTCCTGATCCCGGCTGGCATAGTAGAGCAAACGTTCCAGATTGGAAGACACCAGAATATCCATGGAGGGAGAAGTGGTCTTATAAAACTCCCGGCGGCGGTCATACAGGCCTGTTTCCAGGAAATCCGTCAGTACTTTATTGGCGTTGGAAGCGCACACCAGCCGCCCCACCGGCAGACCCATGATCTTGGCATAGTAACCGGCCAGAATATCGCCGAAATTGCCCGTGGGCACCACATAATCCACCTTGTCGCCATAGGCAATGCGGCCTTCCGCCATGAGCTTTGCATAGGCGATGAAGTAATAGGTCACCTGAGGGGCCAGACGGCCGATATTGATGGAATTAGCAGAGGACAGCTGCACACCGGTACCTTCCAGCTTTCCGGACAGGCTGGCGAAGGCTTCCTTCACGCCCCGCTGGCAATCGTCAAAATTACCTTCCACGGAGCACACCGTCACGTTTTTACCTTCCTGGGTGGCCATCTGCCGCTGCTGCATGGGGGATACACCTTCCGCAGGATAGAACACGATGATGCTGGTGCCATCCACATCCATGAAGCCATTGAGGGCGGCCTTGCCCGTATCGCCGGAAGTTGCGGTGAGGATGACGGTCTTTCCCTGCATGCCTTCCTGCTTGCGGGCAGCGGTCATCAGCTGGGGCAGCATGGACAGGGCCACATCTTTAAAAGCAGAAGTGGGACCCCGGAACAGTTCCAGCACATAGGCATCCCCTACCTTCACAAGGGGCGTCAGATCTTCCGTTTCGAATTTTCCGGTATAGGCTTTGCTGACCAGTTCCTTCATGTTTTCAAAGCCGGGCATCAGATAGGAAAGAATCATTTCCGCCATGCCCAGGCTGTCCTTCTTCAGGCACGCCTGCACGTCGAACGGCTTTTCGCCCAGGGTTTTATCGATAAACAGGCCGCCGTCCTGGGCGAGACCCTGCAATACCGCAAAGGTATCGCTGCCGGAAAGATTGCTTCTTGTGCTCTGGTACTGCATAGATATATTCCTCCACAATTTTATTCAATGGCAATGAGTCGGGGATGTTCCGCACCGGTAACTTCTTTCATTCCGGAAAGCAATTGCTGAATATCGCCGGTCAACTGGCTCACATCCAGGGCCATGGTGACGCTGGCCTTGCCGTGGATGGGCAGATTCTGGCTGATGGTCAGCACACTGCACCCGAAAGCAGATACGCAGGAGATCAGGCCGCTGAGCACCCCGGCCTCATGGCTGAGGGTCACGCTGATGATGGCTTTGCGCCCGGCGGTTTCCCGGTTGGGCTCCAGAATGTAATCCTTATACTTATAATATGTGCTGCGGGAGATGCCGGAAAGCCTGGCCGCCTGGCTCACTTCCTTCACTTCGCCCGATTCCAGCAGCCGCTTGGCATGCAATACTTTATCATAATAATCCGGCAATATGCTTTTGTGGATAATCAGATAATCGTCCAGCATGGCTGTTTCTCCTTTGTTTTTTCCCGGTACTGCCCTTGCAAAAGGCATGGCCTTATGATACACTGTTTTTGTCGGAAAAACAAGTGTTTTTCACAAACGGACAAAAAGAAAACATTTTCCCGGAGGAACAGACATGAAAGTTGCATTGGTGGGCTTTGGTACGGTAGGCAGGAGCGTATATAAAATGCTGCAGCAGGCGGAAGGGATCACCCCCGGTCTGGTGCTGGTGCTGCCGGAATTTTACTCTGCCCCCTTCCAGACAACCGATTATAACGATATTCTGAACGATCCTGAAACGGAAGCTGTGGTGGAATGCATCACGGACGCCGAAGAAGGCTACAAATACGCCAAAGCCGCCCTGCTGGCCGGCAAGCATTTTGTATCTTCCAGCAAAGCCATGGTAGCCCTGCATGCACCGGAACTGAACCGGCTGGCCCGGGAAAAGGGCGTGGCCTTCCTCTTTGGCGCAGCCTGCGGCGGCAGCATGCCCATCCTGCATGCCCTCAGCCAGTCCCGGCAGATGGATAAAATCCTTTCCGTCAGCGGCGTCCTCAACGGCACCACCAATTATATGCTGGATGCCATGCAGCGCAAAGGCTGCAGCTATGAAGACGCTCTGAAGGTGGCCCAGCAGCTGGGTTATGCGGAAAAGGATCCCACCGCCGACGTATCCGGCCGGGATAGCCTGCGCAAAATCATGCTGGCCTGTGCCGTTTCCTATGGCATTCTGCCGGTGGAAGGGCTGAACCGGGAAGGCATCGAAAGCCTGACGGCAGAAGACGTGAACCACTTTGCCCCCAAAGGCCTGGTGTGTCGGCTGATTGCCCAGGGCGGCAAAAACGAAGACGGCAGCGTGTACGCCTGCGTGGAACCGGTGCTCTTCCCCAAAAACGCTCCGGAATGCGCCGTGCTGGATAACAACAATCTGGCCAAGAGCCAGTGCCTCTACAACGGCTCCCTTGTGCTGATGGGCCAGGGTGCCGGCGGCGATCCCACCGCTTCCAATGTAATGCGGGATCTGATCCTCATCAAGAACGGCCTGAAAAATTTCCTGCCCGAAAGCTGCGAAGAGGGCAAAGCCAATAACGAAGGCGGCCGCCATCGCTATTATGTGCGCCTGAATGCTCAGGATATTGATCTTTTCCCTGCCGCCGAAACGGAAATGGACGGCGATATCTGCCGCATTATCACCTCTCCCATGGCTGTCAGCCGCGCCCATGATGCCGCCAAAGCCATCCGCAGCGCCGGACGGAAGGTTTTCTTCGCAGCCCTGGCCGAATAACGAAATACAACACCACGGAATGCGCCAAACTGGCGCATTCTTTTTCTTTTCTGTCTTTTACAAAAAAGAAAAATATGATATGATAAATTCAGGTAAATATGGAATGAAAGCGAGGCGTTCTATCATGCGGCTTGGCGGCAGCATTCTGCACCCCTATCACAGCCCGGAAGAATGGCTGAAGGAAGTAAAAGCCCTCACCTACAGTGCTGTGATTTTTCCGGTGGATTCTTCTGCGCCCCTGCATGTGCAGGATGAATACGCCCAGTGCATCCGGGAAAATGATCTGGTGATCGGCGAAGTGGGCGTATGGAAAAATGTGCTTTCTGCCGATGAAAATGAAAAACGCCGGGCCATCGATTACGCCAAAGCCCAATTGCACATGGCAGAACGCGTAGGCGCCAATTGCTGCGTGAACATTGTGGGGTCTCTGAGCACAACCCTGTGGGACGGTTATGCTCCCGGCAATTATTCCAAAGAAACCTATGACGAAATTGTGCGCATCACAAGGGAAATCATCGACGACGTAAACCCGAAAACGTCCAGCTATTCCCTGGAGCCCATGCCCTGGATGGTGCCCGATTCCCCGGAACAGTACCTGCAACTGATCCGGGATATTGACCGGCCCGGTTTCAGTGTGCATCTTGATTTTGCCAATATGATCAACGGCGTTTACCGCTATCACGATGCAGAAAATTTCATCCGCCACTGTTTCCGTCTGCTGGGCAGCCGCATCCGCTCCATTCACCTCAAAGACGTGAAGCTGGGAGATGATCTGCCCTGCTGCATTCGGGAAGTGATGGTGGGCCAGGGTGTCCTGCCCCTGCACATTGCATTGGAAGAAGCGGAAAAGCTGGGCGAAAACACCACTGTTTTCACCGAACACTATGACACCCATGAAGATTATGTGCAGGCCACATCTTATGTGCGCAGGCTTGCCAAAGAACACAACATCAATATCAAATAAGGAGGAACCTGTTTATGAATAATTTTGAATTTTACTCTCCCGCCCATCTGGTCTTCGGCAAAGGTGTGGAAAACCGTGTGGGCGAAATGCTCGTCGGCAAGTGCAAAAAGGTGCTGCTCCATTTCGGCGGCGGCAGCGTGAAGCGCAGTGGCCTGTATGACCGCATCACCGCTTCTCTGGAAAAGGCTGGCATCGCTTATTGCGTGCAGGGCGGCGTGGTGCCCAATCCCCGGCTGAGCCTGGTGTACGAAGGCATTGACCTGTGCAAAAAAGAAGGTGTGGATCTGATCCTGGCCGTAGGCGGCGGCAGCGTGATCGACTCCGCCAAAGCCATCGCCATGGGTGTTTGCTATGATGGCGACGTGTGGGATATGTACCAGACCGGTAAGGCCATCGAAAAAGCCCTGCCCGTGGTCACCGTGCTCACCATCCCCGCTGCCGGCAGCGAAGCCAGCGGCGATACCGTGATCACCAACGAAGAAAAGCAGCTGAAATACGGCTACGGCTCCAATCATCTGCGGCCCCTGATGAGCTTCATGAATCCGGAACTGTTCTATACCCTGCCCGAAAACCAGGTGGCCAACGGCATTGCCGATATGATGAGCCATGTGTTTGAACGCTACTTCACCAATACCACCCATGTGGAACTGACGGACCGGCTCTGCGAAGCCACCCTCAAAACCATCATGCACAATGCCCACAAGGTGCTGGATAATCCCGAAAATTACGAAGCCTGGTGCGAAATCGGCTTTGCGGGCACCGTGGCACACAATGGTTTGGTTGGCTGCGGCCGGGATCAGGACTGGGGCTGTCACAACATGGAGCACGAGCTCTCCGCCATCTACGACGTAGCCCACGGCGCCGGTCTGGCTGTGCTGACCCCCGCCTGGATGAAGTATGTGTACAAGGATAATATCCCCATGTTCGTCCAGTTCGCCACCCAGGTGATGGGCGTGGAAGGTTCCTTCCGTCAGCCGGAGGATATCATTCTGGAAGGCATCGAAAAGCTGCGCATGTTCTTCCTCAGCATCGGCCAGCCGGCCACCCTGTCCGAAATGGGCATTGAAGAAAAGGATTTCGAATTGATGGCCAAGAAATGCACCGGCGCTGCCTTTGGTGCAGAACATCCTGTGGGCGGCCTGAAGAAACTGTACTGGCAGGATGTGCTGAATATCTACAAACTGGCCAACGAATAAATTCCGGATGGAATTTGCACAAAAAAAGGAGGGCTTACCCCTCCTTTTTTTGTTTTCAGTCAGAAAGCAGCCAGGAATGACACTCCACAAAGGCTTCCGCTCCCGGCAGCATCTGCCGTTTCTGCTTTACGGCTGATACAATCCGATACAGCAGTGCAGCACATCCTGATCCTTGCGGTACAATCCACACAGGGTGTTATTCAGATATACCCGAAAAATTTCCTCTTCTTCCGCTTCCGGGAACAAGGAAAGGGGCAGCTTGGCCCCGTTTTTCACCGGCGTGGCATAGTTTTCTGCCACATCCAGGCGGCGCAGCGACTGCAAAGGCTCGTCCATGGGCAAGAGCATTTTTTCCAGTTCGCCTCTTTCTGCTGCCTGCATCACTTCTTCGATGGTCACCGCATTTTCAATGGAAAAACCACCGTGGCGGGTGCGCAAAAGAAAGCGCATATGGGCCGGCGCAGAAAGCGCCTTTCCGATATCATGACAGAGGGTGCGGATATAGGTTCCGCTGCCGCAATCCACAAAAAGCATCCAGGCATCCTGCCCCACCGGATCCCCCAACGTCAGGCTGCGGATTTCCGTTTCCCGCAGTTTTGCCTCCACCATTTCACCCTTCCGGGCCAGGGCATACAGGGGTTTGCCGCCGATTTTAATGGCCGAATAGGCGGGCGGCCGCTGCAGGATCACGCCGGTAAAGCGGGCCAGCACCTTTTCAATTTCTTCCCTTCCCGGCACTTTTTCGCACGGGGTCAGCAGCACGCCCTGGGCATCCTGGGTATCCGTTTCCCCGGCAAAAGCAATTTGCGCCACATAGCTTTTGCTCTTATCCGGAAAATAATCCAGCACCCGGGTAGCCCGTCCGATCATAATGGGCAAAACCCCGGCGGCTTCCGGGTCCAGCGTGCCCGCATGGCCCACACGCTCGCCCGTGAGGCGCTTCACCACCGCCACAGCTGCCCCGGAAGACATGCCCGGCGGTTTGAGCAAATTGATGTATCCGTTCATTTTTATTCCTCAAGCTGGCTGCACATTTCCTTTTCCAGTGCGGCACACATTTCTTTCAGTGTGGTTTTATACCGGCACCCGGCTGCCAGTACATGGCCGCCGCCGCCGAATTTCTGGGCCACTTTGGCCACGTTATAAGGCGGCAGTGCCCTGAGGCTCACCTTCACCATGCCATCTTCTTTTTCATCCGCCAGGTACGCCATCTGAATTCCCCACAGGTTCATAGCATAGTTCACAATGCCGTCGCTGTGTTCACCGGATGCTCCGGCAGCTGCGTAATCCGCCGGGGTCAATTGCATGCAGGCACATTTGCCACCGCCGAAAATCCGCAGGGTCTGCAAAGCCCGGCCCAGCAGCCGCACATGCGCTTCTTCCTTCAGCAGAAAAAGCTTCCGGCTCATTTCGTTCAGAGGCAGCCCGGCACGTACCAATTCCGCCACAATGGCAAAAGCTTCCCCATCCGTATTTTCAAAGGAGAAATTTCCCGTATCCGTGCTGATACCAGCGTAAAGGCACTGGGCGATCTCCGCCGTGATTTCACAGCCCATGGCCGTCAGCAGCCGGTACACCACGCATCCGGCCGCCGCCGCATCGCCGTCCACCGCGTTCACCATGGCGTAACCCGGATTGGTGGGATGATGATCCACCTGCACCGTGACAGGGGATTGAAAAAACACTTCTCCCATATTGCCGATGCGCCCGGCATCTGCCGCATCCACAGCAAAAGACAGATCAAATGTCTTCCCCTGCAGCGCTTCTGATTGGACAAATTGATCCGCACCGGGCAGGAAAGAAAGCTTCCCCGGCACAGGATCTGCACAGGAAAGGGTTACTTCCTTGCCCATCGCCGTCAGCCCATGACACAACGCCAGCGCAGAGCCCACCGCATCCCCGTCCGGATTGATGTGCGTGGCAATCAGCACGCGCCGTGCCTTTCTTATCTGTTCAATCAATACCGGATTATCAAAACGCTTGATCATCCCGATTCCTCCTGTGGTTTATGACGAGAAAAGGCGAGGCTTTCCGCTTTTCAGCCAGCCTCACCTTTTTATTCTTCCGTTTCGTCAGCCTTGGGCGCCACCTGCTTGAGCACCTGGGCAATGTGCACGCCGTAAGCGATGTTCTTGTCCCTTTCAAAAATCAGCTCGGGGGTATACCGCAGATCCACCCGGAAACCCAGCTCCCGGCGGATGAACCCGGCAGCCTTTTTCAAGGCCTTGAGCATGTCATCGGCCTTGTCATCTTCCAATACGCTCACATACACCTTGGCATACCGCAAATCCCGGGTCACATCTGCCCGGGTAACACAGTAGGTGCCGCTGATCCGGGGATCGTTCATTTCCCGGATGATGGCATCCAGCGCATGGCGAACCTCTTCGGAAATCCTGTCAATACGAAAATTAGCCATTACAAATTCCTTTCTTTTGCGAGAGGGGGTATCTTTCCACGGGGAAAGATACCCCCTCTCGCGCTCTCCCCCAGAAAGCCACCCTTTGTTTATCATGAAAGCAAACATATCTCTCTTCAG
>JAFSGG010000079.1 GCA_017434775.1 Clostridia bacterium | reverse complement strand
ATTCCGGCATTCATGTTCCGGAACATTCTGAATGATTACGCCGATGTGGTGGATCTGTCTCAGTTCACCGTACTGGCAGAAAAGGAGATGGCATAATGTACACAGCATTTGGAAAATCCCGAGTGGTCATCTATGCCCGTGTTTCCACGGAACACGAAGCCCAGCTTTCCGCACTGGAAAATCAGATCGATTGGTACAAGCCCATTCTGGAAGCAAGACCGGAATGGGTGCTGGCCGGTCACTATATTGATGAAGGCATCACCGGCACATCGGCTGAAAAGCGTCCCCAGTTCATGCGGATGATCGAGGATGCCAAGCACAAGAAGTTCGATATGATCATCACCCGTGAGGTATCCCGTTTCGCCAGAAACACTGTGGACACCCTGCAGTACACCCGTATGCTGAAAGAGCATGGTGTAGCCGTGTTCTTTCTGAACGACAACATCAACACCTTCGATGGCGACGGCGAACTGCGGCTGACGATCATGGCAACGCTGGCGCAGGATGAAAGCCGCAAGACATCCATCCGTGTGAAAAGCGGTCAGCAGACCTCCATGGACAACGGCGTTATCTATGGGAATGGCAACATTCTTGGATATACACGATACGAATGGAAGGAAGGTGACAAGAAACATGTAGAAATGCGGATCAACCCTGAGCAGGCCAAAACAGTACGTACCATATTTGATATGTATCTGGCCGGGGAAGGCCTGATCGCCATCAAATACGAGCTGGAAAAGCTGGGCTACAAGACCTCCACGGGAAAGAGCAACTGGCACGGCACAGTAATCTCCCACATACTGAAAAACACCTTCTACTGCGGCATCATGACCTACCATAAGGAATACACGCCGGATTACCTGAAGCAGAAGAAGGTAAAGAATTACGGTGAGATGGAGTACACGCGGGTGCAGGGCACCCACGAACCCATCGTGACCGTAGAGGAATTTGAAAGGGTGCAAAAAATTATGGCAAGCAGACAGATGAGCTACCCCACCGAGAACAATACGGCGGCGAAGAAAGGCAAGAAAAACCGGACAACCGTATGGGGCAAACTGTTGGTTTGTTCCTGCGGGCACAACTTCAACATGCGCTTCTGGAACAAGAAGGACCGGCAGGTGCAGCACTCCTTCCAGTGCTACGGCAGCCTCCGCACCGGCTCCTACCAGACCAGACTCAACAAGGGGCTTTCGGTGGAGGGCATCTGCCGGACGCCCATGATCCCCGAATGGCGGTTGCAGATGATGGCCAATCTGATCTTCCGCAACTACCTGAACAACAAGGCAAAGGTGCTGGCGCTGGCTAACTCCATGCTGGAAGCTCACATTGACGATCCGGAAGAGGAAGACAACACTCAGGAACTGATGGAAGCAAAGCAGCAGGAACTGGCACATCTGGAAAAGAAGCTGGACGGGTACATCGAGATGCGCTCCGAAGGGGAGATGAGCAAGGAAATGTTCACCCGGAAAGCCTCCGAAGTGGATGCCAGGATCAAGCAGCTTCAGGATGAGCTTGCCAAGCTGGAGCATCGGGCAAAGCCCAAGCCGGTGACCAACTACCGGGAGAAGTTGACCGTTCTGCAATATGTCCTTGAGCAGTACACCCACGTGGATGAAGGCAAGGATGTTCCCGAAAGCGTCATCGAAGCCTTTGTGGAGAGAATCGTGGCGTCCCCCGATGGCTTTGAGTGGTTCCTGCGGTTCGAGGGTGAACCGGACAAGCCCCTCTTCTGCCAGATCGAGGGCAAGCGGAAGAAGTCTGCAAAGGTTATGATTGCTGGGGAAATTTCCCCAAGCGAGGATTGTAGCGGCGCAGGCTGCCATCAAGGCCAAGAAGTAATTCTTGCATCCTGATCGCTGATAGAAAAGCTACATAAAAAACGCCGCCTGTCGGAGAAATCCGGCAGGCGGTTTTGTGTTTTTTCGGTTATTTCCTTTGCTGGTAGGTAATGGTGGGAATTTCCAATGAGAGGGCGTGTTCTGTGTCGATCGTGCCATCCAGGAAGACGGGAACCAGCTTCAGGTGTTTAGTATCGTTGCCATGCTGGAAACAGATGCTATAGGTAAGCTGACTTTCAGACAGCTTGCTGTAGCCGCCGCTTAAGTTGTGTCCTTCAATCCGGACATTATCGTCGTATAGCTGCCAATTCACGATGGGATTGATAGCGTTACTTTCCCATGCAGACAGGGCTTCCACCCAGGTTTCGGGGCATGTGACAACGATTTCACCCCGGACGTCTACCGGGTTCAGGATAACATTGGCTTTGGCCTGCCAGGTGCCTGCATCCATGTAGCCGATGAGGGGGCGGGAAATGTCGTCCTTTGTTACGATGAAGGGAATATTAATGTTTTCACCTATACGTTCATATGCCCATTTCATGCTCTTTTCGTCCTGATAATAGGTGGTGGCACCGGTGAACAGCATCAGATTCACTTCCAGTGTATCGGTCTGTTTATCTTTCGGGATCAGGCATTCTTTCCAGCCAATTTCGCTGCCGTCCGGCTGCAAATAAGAAGTGCCGCCGATGATATCCAGATAGGTGCCGTCGGAGAGCGAAAGACCGTCATGGGGACTGGTGGCGGTGCGTTTTGCCCAGCGGGGCGTTGTGCCGTCCAGCCATGCGCCGATTTTTTCATCTTCCGGAAGGGCAGAATCATAATCTCTGGCATAGAGCATGCCATCCTGTTCAAAGCTCCATTCCTTCACATCAGGAATACCATCACCCATTTCTACAATGACTCGGTTTCCTTCCAATTTGTAAGCAACAAACACTCTTTCGCCGTCATAGTAGGCCTGCTGAATGGTGGCCGTGATGCCCTGTTCTGTGGTGGTAGATTGATTCAGGGGGGTTGATACCTGTTCCAGTGCAGGCAGACGTTTGTCTTCATGGGGCATGCCAGATAATTCACCGAACAATCCAAGACTGGCGGCTATGCCAACGCTGCCCAGAATCAGACAAAGAATGATGGCAAGAACCAATGCCCGGCTGCTGAAAAGCCCCCCTTTTTTCAGGGCTTTTTTTGTAGATTCTCTCATTTCGTATTCCTCCTGACGAATGAACTCCGCCAGTGTGCTTTCCATGCGCTGATGGAACACTTCCGGCGGGTTTTCCGGGGAAGACGCGAGGAAGGCTTTGAAATGCGATTCTTTCATATTGTTTCCTCCCATTCAATCAGGAGCGTGCGGCTCAATGTTTTCCGGGCGCTGCGCATACGGCTTTTGATGGTGCCCATACGGAGATGCATTTCTTCACTTATCTGTAGAAGAGAATGTCCTTCTCTGTAATGCAAAAGAATCAGTATTTTTTGTTCCGGTGGCAGCTTTTCTACCGCTTCCATTACAGGATGGGCAGGTTCCGGACCTTCTTGAAGGACAGTGTCCTCTTCCAAAGGAAACAGGCTTTCCCGTTTGCGTTTTTTCAGCATATCTTTGCACTGATTTCTCAGGATACGGATGATCCATGGCTGAAACTGGCGTTCGTCCCGTAAAGTGTGCCGTTTTTGCCAGGCTTTCATCAACGTTTCCTGTACTGCATCGGCACAATCGGCAGGATTTTGCAAATAGGCATGACTCACATGGTACATCAATTTCTCTATCTGCATGGCCAGCGCCTGAAACATGGTAGCGTCCAACACGTCTTTCCCCTTTCTCAGCCGGGAGCAATGAATTCCTTCCTCCAACAGCATACTACTTGCACAGCGCTTCTGCAAGCGTTCACTATACAGACGACGGGAGAAACAAAAAGGTTTTTGGCCAATGAAAAACATCCGGTAAGGACCGGATGTTACATTTCCTTTATGGAACTTTTTTGACGGGCACCCAGATGGCGGAATGGTAGTTTTCGTCGCTTCCGTCACCTTCGGCATACCACTCTACCGTGGTATCGGATGCGATACGGTATTCGTTGTTGCCGGGCAGCCAATCCTGAAAGATTTTGGTATTCAGGCTTTGCAGGGCGCCGGGCAGGGGACCCACGCAGGGAAAGACCGCCCAGTCCATTTCTGGCAGGGTGTGCAGCCTCATGCCTTCCGGTACGTCGCCACCCTGATAGAGGCCGGCGATCAGGTAAGTGAAGGTACCTTGTTCGGGGTGATGATCCATGCACAGGGCAAATTCGCCGATGCGATGGTTTTTGATGGCTTTCCTCAGAACGGGATCGCCGGAGCGGGGATGCTGCTGCTGCCACAGCCCGTCCCAGAGAGCAGGGATGGTCTGGTAGCTGTTTTCAAAGGCTACTTCATATGCAATGCCGATGAGCTGCATTTCCGGTTTCTTTTCGATGGTGAAGTCCATATCGTTTCCTCCTTGAATGGTGATGGAAACACGAAGGGGCAGGAAAGAACGGATGTGATGGGTATCTTTTTTCACCTGCATGGGGGATACGCCGTGGAAGCGGCTGAATGCTTTGGTAAAGCTTTCCGGCGTATCCCAGCCGTATTTCAGAGCGGTATCGATCACTTTGGCCTCTCCGGCAATATCCAGCGCTGCCTTGTAAAGCCGCCGGCAGCGCACATATTCGGCCATGGAAAGTCCGGTCATGATCCGGAACCCTTGCTGCAGATACAGGGGCGAAACGAGAGCTGCCCGGCAGGCCTTTTCCACGCAGTCTTCGTCCAGCAGGTGCTTTTCCATTTCGTCAATGGCGGTGCGGATGCTCTGTGTCCAGTCCATGAAGGTGCCTCCTTGCGTTTCATGGGGATATTCTACCCGTTCGGGAGGAAAATTTCCTGTCATTTGGAAAGAAGATTTGTCCGGCGTGCGGAAAGAAGCCAGGCTTCCAGCTGTTCTTTTTTTCGGTTCAGTTTTTCAATAAGCCCGGGCATCCAGGGCGGCAAGGTTTCCATGGGGTCGTTCAGGCAGTGCAAAAGCCGGGCATAGCTGCGCAGGTTGATGAAGGCGCGCATCAGGGGGCGCTGGGCTTCCATAGCGGCTGTGAAAGGACCTATGCTCCGATAACCGTCCATAAAGGCAGCACAGCCGGTATCGTCTGTGATTTCCTGGAGGGCATTCAGCGCCTGTTCCACATCCATGGAAAACCAGCCGTACAGGGCATCGTCAAAATCAATCACGGCGCAGCTTTTTGTTTCTTCATGCCAGAATACATTATCCGGTTCAAAATCGTAATGCAAAAGGCCGTATGTTTCGGGATTGACGGGCAGGGCCTGAAGACGGTTATCAATATGCTGCCATGCATTCAGGATTGCTGCCGGGGCGTTGTTTTCCGTCAGCTGGCGGCGGATGCGGGTCATCATTTCTCGGTGATCGGGGCGCTGTACATGGATGTTCCGGCTCAAAAGATGCAGCCGGGCCAATGTGCTGCCCATCTTGTGCAGCATGGCAGGTGTGCAGGCGGTATCTTCCATGGGGCGGCCGGGCACAGCTGCAAAAGAGGAGGCGGTATAGACGCCCCAGGGGGTGGCAAGCGGCAGCACAAAACGGCCGTCCAGAGCGGCGATGGGCTGCATGGCCGGGAATCCCTGGCTGCGCAAAGCCAGAATGAATTGTATTTCTGCTTCGATATCTGCCGTTTTTTTCTCTTCTGCCGGGGCCAGACGCAGAAAGCACAATGTGTTGTTATTCCGGTAAGGGTAGACCGCATTGGCGGATATGCGGAAGAAGGGGAGGGTATGGGGAAGGGAAGATTCGTCGTGCGGGTAATGCTCCAGGGCAAACCGGGCCAGGTCAAAATTCTCCATGAGGTGATGCAGTTTCATCATGGTTCTGATGCTCCTTTTCAAAATAAAATGACGCTTTCTGAAAAACAAAAAGCGTCATGATATTTGCGCAGAAAGATTACCGAACCGTGGAGAGCGCATGATGGCTTTTTGCTTTTCCGGGAAACAGGATCATACGCTCACCTCCTTTATGATGGATTCATTATAGGCCTGTCGGTGGAGAATGTCAAGGTTTATCATTTGCAAAAAGCAGGCGCTTGGGATCTGCGCACGGACAAACCGTTTGACGGTGTAAACCTGTTGTGCTATAATATCCATATGCCCGGTAAGAATATAGACAGAAAAGGAAGGATGTTTCATGAAAACGACCCTTGTGATTATGGCTGCAGGTATTGGTTCCCGGTTTGGGCAGGGTATCAAACAGCTGGCTGCGGTAGGCCCCGGCGGGCAGATCATTATGGATTATTCCATTCATGATGCCATTGAAGCTGGTTTCAATAAAATCGTGTTCATCATCCGCCGGGATATTGAAAATGATTTCCGGGAAATCATCGGCAACCGCATTGAAAAGCTGTGTACCGAAAAGAACGTGGAAGTGGCCTATACCTTCCAGGCGCTGGATGATCTTCCTGCCGGGGTTACGCTGCCCGAAGGCCGCAAAAAGCCCTGGGGCACCGGTCAGGCAGTGCTCACCTGCAAGGGCGTTGTGAAAGAGCCCTTTGCCGTCATCAATGCGGACGACTATTACGGCAAGGAAGCGTTTAAGATTGTTCATGATTTCCTGCAGGATTACACCCCGGATCATCCGGAAAAATACTGCATGGCCGGCTTTATCCTGAAAAATACCCTCAGCGATAACGGCGGTGTGACCCGCGGCATCAGCAAGACCGATGCAAACGGTTTCCTGACGGAAGTGGACGAAACGTCCAACATCATCAAGACCCCCACGGGTGCTGAGGCGGATGGCCGGGTGCTGGATGCGGAAAGCTATGTGTCCATGAATTTCTGGGGCTTGACGCCGGAATTTATTGACAAGCTGGAGGAAGGTTTTGCCCAATTCTTCCGTTCTATTGAGGGGAAGGAACTGAAGGCGGAATACCTGCTCCCCATCTATATCGACGAACTGCTCAAGAAGGGCGAAGTATCTGTGAAGGTGCTGGAAACCCGGGATAAGTGGTTCGGTGTAACGTATCAGGAAGATAAGCAGACGGTGATTGACGCCATCCATGCGCTGGTGGATGCCGGTGTGTATACGCCGGCCTTGTTTGACGATCTGAAAGCCTGACCTTATCGGAAAGGAAATTCTATGAAAAAAACATGCCTTGTTCTTCTTTTGCTGGTGCTGTTTTGCGGTGCTGCCGTACCCGGCCAGGCGCTGATCGAATCAGCCCATCCCATCATTGATCCCAAGCCCGTCACTTATGTGGAAACGGAGGATGAATACCAGAATATCCTCCTGGCGGGCGTGGATTACAGCAATGCGGAAATTGGCCGTACCAGCGGTGGTAAAGGCGCTTTTGAAAACTGCCATACGGATGTGGTGATGGTAGCTTCCATCAACAAAACCACAGGCCATATCAACCTGATTTCCATTCCCCGGGATACGGTGACCTATGTGCCCGGCGTGAAGGGCGTGTATAAGCTCAACGCTGCATTCAATGTGGCGGAAGATGAGAATATCGGCATCCGGCAGACCTGCGAATCGGTCAGCTGGCTGCTGGGCGGCGTGCCCATCCACAACTATATGGTGGTGGATATGGCGGCGCTGGTGGCCATGGTGGATGCAATCGGCGGCGTGGATTTTGAAGTGGACATGACCTACAAAAGCAACGGCCGCTATTACCGTAAAGGCATGCAGCATCTGGATGGTCTGGGCGTGATGGACTATGTGCGTGCCCGGATGAATGCCACGGTGGATAATAATGACCTTGGCCGCACCCGCCGGGGCCGGGATATGATGATCGCTCTCTTCGGCAAGGTGAAGCAAGTGATGAAGGACGAAGGCGTCGGCAGCGTGGTGGTCCCCCTGGTGAATATTGTCTTTGGCGGTGAATATCATATCCTGACGGATTTCACCACCGCGGATCTGATGAGCCTGGCCTCCGGTGTGGCAGATTTCAGCGATGGGGATGCGGTGGGCTCCTATGTGCTGACGGGCAAGTATACCAATGCCTTTCAGTACTGGAATTTCACCTTCACCGATCAGCAGCATCGCCAGCAGGTGTTGAAAGATACCTTTGGGCTGGAAGTGGAAGAGATTCCCTATGTGAGCACAGCCCATGGCAAATGGATGGCGGAATACGGTTTTTCCGGGGCCAAATATATCCTGGTGGCCCGGATGCTCTTTGATTACGGCATGAACCAGGAAAGCCTGACGCCGGAACAGCAGGATTTGCTCACCCGTTTTGAAGCCCAGCATGACCGGACGGTGCAGGCTTTTGATAAAGCGGCCCTGTCCCATTCGGAAGAAGATACCAATGTTCTGCGTGCTGAAATGAAAGAACTGCGCAGAATGGGAGAAGAAGTGATGAAGCTTTTCAAGTATCCCAAAAACGTTACCTGGCCTGCCAATAAATACTGGTATCTGGATCCCTATATCAATGAATATCCGGACCTGCGCTGGGGCTGATCAAAAAGAAAAACACCTGCTTGCGGCGGGTGTTTTTTCTTTGAATTGTTTACGGTTTTGTAATGGCTTTGCCGGGGAATATGCAGTATAATATTATTTGAAGGAAAAAAAGAAACGGAGGCGCGGCTGATCATGCGTGTATTGATTGAATTGCATGATACCATGGAACCGGTGGAAAATGTGATCACAGCCTGTGTATTGAAGCCGGATGTGCTGGTATTGTTGGGTGACCGTAAAATCGAAAAAGCCAAATACAGAAAGCCCCTGCTCTCTTTTTTCCGGATGGAGAATATGAATGTGAAGGTGGATTACCGCCCCTGCGGTTTGCACCGGGTGGAGCAGGTGATTCAGTGTCTGCAGACGGTTTTGCAGGATTATGGCAAGGAAAACTGCACGGTGGATGTGGGCGGCGGCAGTGAAACGCTGCTGATGGCCGCCGGCTTTGTGTGCATGCAGGAGCAGGTGAATGCGGTGCAGCATGTGGCCGGCAGCAATAAGATCCGCTATGTGCTGGGGCCGGAAACGGGAAAGGAAGAAACGTTTGATCTCCATTATTCGCTGGATCAGATTGTTGCCTTGTCCGGCGGCGAACTTTTGCGCAACGGCCATGTGGGCCCCGAAATGATGACGCCGAAAATGACCGGCCTGATCGACCGCATTTTCCCCATCTACCTGGAAAACAAAAAAATCTGGCCCAAATTTGTGCAGTATCTGCAGGTGGCTACCCGGCAGGAATACCGGGACGGAGAAGGCTATGATGCCCCCCGGATGATCTTTGTCAACGGCCAGGCCCGGAATGTGAATGACGGGCTGATGCAGACCTTGCAGCAGGCAGGGGCGGTGACGGAATATACCCTGGATGATAAGCGCTGCCGGTTTTCCTTTGCCAATGCCACCATTGGTAAATGCATGTGCGATGTGGGCGTGTGGCTGGAATGTACATTTTCTCTGCCATGGTGCAGTGCGGCGTATTTGACGACGTGCAGATCAGCATGGTGGTCAGCTGGGATGATGATGAAAAGGGCGATAAGGTTCAGAACGAAATTGACGTGGTGGCCAGCGCCGGGGTGGGGCAGCTGTTCTGCTCCTGCAAAACATCCACGCCGGATCCCTATATGCTCAACGAAATTGAAGTGATGACGGAGCGCTTCGGCACCCGGTATGCCACGCCGGTGCTGGCGACCGTGTGCGATATGAAAAAGGAAGCGGCTTCCGCATATTACAGGGCAGAGCAGATGGGCGTGGAGCTGATTGATCTGAACGATCTGGAAAAGGATAAACTGATGGCCCGGCTTTGTACCCTGCGCAAAAAATGGGATCGGGATGCCTAAAAACAAAAAGAGAACAGCTTTCCGGGGATCTTTTGCCTGCGGAAAGCTTTTCATTTTCTGCCGGATGGTGTAAGATGATTGTATACAATCTTGCCATAGAGGAGTGATTTTTCATGACCGAACAGAAGAATAACCGTTCCTTGCGCTTACTGCTGGGCTGCGGCATTTTGCTGGTGGCCGGCATTATTTACGCCTGGAGCATTCTGAACAAACCTCTGCAGCAGTCCTTCAGCAAGACGGAATTGTCGTTTTGTTTCACGCTGACTTTGTGTTTTTTCTGCCTGGGTGGCTTGGTTTCCGGGCTGATCAGTAATAAAGTGAGCATTTTCATCCGGATGATCCTGGCGGCGGTGTGCACTGGGCTGGGTTTTACTCTTTCCGCGGTACAAAACGGCAATCTGCTGCTGCTGTACCTGGGCTATGGTGTGCTGGCCGGCAGCGGCATTGGTATTGTGTATAACACCGTCATCGCCGCCACCAATGCCTGGTTTCCGGATAAGAAGGGCTTGTGCAGCGGTGCGCTGATGATGTGCTTTGGTTTTTCGGCACTGGTATTCGGCCAGCTGGCGGATAAGCTGTTTGCGGTGGAAACCTTCGGCTGGCAGCGCACGTATCAGCTGCTGGGCGCCGTTGCGGCGGTTGTTTTCATTGCCGGAGCATGGCTGCTGAAAATGCCGGCGGCTGCTGCCAAAAAGCAGTTGGAAGATACGGATGGGGATGTGCCCACCCGGGATATGATCCGCCGCATCAGTTTCTGGAAACTGTTTGTCTTTTTTACCTTGCTGGCGGCTGTCGGCTCTGCGGCCATCGGCTTTGGCAAGGATTATTTCCTGTCCGTCGGCCTTGCGGAAAATGCAGCCGTTACGGTAGCCGGGCTTCTGAGCATTTTCAATGGGCTGGGCCGCATTGTGTCCGGCATGGCGTTTGACAGGCTGAGTCTTCGCAAAACGCAGATTCTCACCAGTGCCGTAGCCATTGTGTCTCCCTTGCTGGCCTTGCTTGCTGTGGTGATGAATGCCGGTTGGCTGGGTGTTATCGGCCTTTGCCTGTGCGGCTTTACCTATGGTTTTTCGCCCACCATGTCGGCAGCGCTGATTGCTGCGTTCTATGGGGGCAAGTATTTCCCGCTGAATTTCCCGGTGCTGAACCTGGTGCTTATTCCTGCCTCCTTTTCCAGCACCCTGGCCGGGGCGCTGGTGACGGCATCCGGCAATTACCTGACGGTGTTTGTGGTATTGACAGCCTTATCCGTTGTGGGTTTGTTTGTGAATCTTTCCATCAAAAAAGCGTAAGAGGAGTGTGCCATGAAGGCAATCAATCCGGTGCTTTATTCCGATTTTCCGGATCCGGATGTGATCCGGGTGGGGGAGACTTATTATCTGGTGACCACCACCATGCACTTTTTTCCCGGCGCCCAAATTTTGTCTTCCCGGGATCTGGTGAACTGGCAGCACGAAGCCTACGCCTACGATATCTTCGGTGAAACGGAAAAGCAGCAGCTGAAAAACGGCGGGATTTACGGTCAGGGCATGTGGGCGCCTTGCCTGCGGTATCATGATGGCGTGTTCCATTTGGTGTTCTGCTGCAATGATACCCGGCGCTGTTATCATTACACCGCTTCCAATATCCGTGGGCCTTGGGAAAAGCACTACATCGAAGGGTTCTATCATGATCCGTCCGTTCTGTTTGACGATGACGGCCGGGTGTACATTGTCTATGGCAACCGGGATATTTACATCACCCAGCTGAAGGAGGATTTGTCTGCTCCCATGCCCGGCGGCCTGCACCGGCGGATTCTGCACGACGAAACGGAGGGCCTTGGCTGGGAAGGCAGTCATATCTATAAAATTGACGGCAAGTATTACCTGTGCAATATCCATTGGCCCAAGGGGCATATGCGCACCCAGGGCCTGCACATGGCAGAAAGCCTTACCGGAGATTTCATCGGCGGTGATGTGCTGGAGGATGATCTGGACGGATCTTTCCGGGGTGTGGCCCAGGGCGGCCTGATCGATACGCCGGATGGAGAATGGTATATGATGCTTTTTCAGGACCATGGCGCAGAGGGCCGCATGCCGGTGCTGGTGTCCGTAAAGTGGCAGGGGAACAGGCCAGTGCCCCAGAAGGGGCAGGCCATACTGGAAACGGATGTGGACGAAACCCTGCCCAAGCTCTACACCTCCGATGCCCTCCGGGGCGGCATCAGCCCCCTGTGGCAGTGGAATCATGAGCCGGATGGGCAGCACATGGCTTTTTCGGATAACGGCCTGCAGCTCACCTGTCTTGGTCCGGCAGAAAATGTGGAGCAGGCACGTAATACCCTTACCCAGAAGTGCTTTGGCAGGCAGTGCATCTGCACCGTCACCTTGGATGCATCCGGCCTGAAAGAGGGGGATTATGCCGGCATCTGTGCCCTGCAGGGATGTTTTGGGCAATTGTGCGTCACGGTGAAAAACGAGCAGAAAATCCTTTCTCTCATCACCCGGGAAGCGGAGGAAAACAGCATCTTCAAATCGCCGGAACAGCCGCAGGAGAGGGTTTCCATTCCCCTCACCCAGGATATTGTCACCCTCCGGGCAGCGTTTGATTATACCTGCGATCAGGTGCAGTTTTTCTATGACCAGGGCGGCATTTTTGTGCCTGTAGGCAATGCCCATCCTCTGACCTACCGACTGGATCATTTCACCGGATGCCGCATCGGTCTGTGCGCTTTCAGTCAGGCAGAAACCGGCGGCAAGGTTCTCTTTCGGGATTTTGTGTATCAGGTATTGTCGTAAAAAAAGGGATGGCCAATGGCGGGAGGATTCGTAAGGAACAAACGATCCAACAACCCAAAAAGGAGCATCCGTCGTTCGGATGCTCCTTTGCTTATGCAGGTGTACAAACGCAATGCACTGGTTCAGTGCGCATAATTGCGCCCTTCTGAAATGGGGGGGGGTACGTTTTCGGCTGCTGGACAAATTAGGTTTTTTCATAAGCTCTTTTAAATCAGATTACACAAATCCGACAAATCGCTAATTCTTTGTTTTCCAATGCCTATACCCCAGAAATTCAGTCCAACACTTTCTGCGCACTTCATATCGCTCAATGAAT
>JAFSGG010000078.1 GCA_017434775.1 Clostridia bacterium | reverse complement strand
CTGATAGATGCGGCCGTAATCCGTATAGGGCACCAGCTTGACTTTGATGTTGGGGTACAGCTGTTCAAAACCGGCAATGGCATCCTTATAAATCTGCATCTGGGTCATGTTGGTATCGTTCTTGGCCCAGAAGGTGATTTCGTAGGTTCTGCTTTCGTCAAACTGCAGGGGGGATTCAAAGGCCGCCATTTCCTTTCGGCCGTGGCAGCCGGTGAACAGAAGGCACAGAACCATCAGCAGCATGAAAAGCCGGATATTCTTTTTCATCATCATCCCTTGGTGCCTCCTCTCGATACGCCTTCCATCACCTGATTGCGGAAAATCAGGAACAGCACAATCAGCGGCAGGGAAACGATGACCACGGCGGCCATCATGCCCGGAATGTTTTCACGGCCCAGGCCGCTTTCCCGGATTTGCTGGATGCCCTGGGAAATGAGGAAATAATCCGGTTCCTTGGTGATCAGCCGGGGCCATACGAAGGAATTCCAGCATTCGATCACTTTCAGGATGGTGATGGTGACGATGGTGGGGCGGCTGATGGGGATCATCACCGTCATGAGGTATTTGAAATCCGATGTGCCGTCCACCCGGGCGGCCTTATACAGTTCGTCCGGAATCTGGGCGAAGTTTTCCTTCAGCAAATAGATGTAGAAAACGGAAGTGACAGAGGGCAGAATCAGCCCGGGGAAGCTATCCCGCATGTTCCAGGCGGTGATGGTCTGGAAATTGGTGATGACCACCAGTTCTGTGGGGATCATCATCAGGCTCAGCAGCAAGCCGAACACCAGGTTCTTCCCCTTAAATTCCAGCCGGGCAAAGGCGAAAGCCGCCGGGATGATTACCGCCATCATCAGGGCAGTGGTGCCCAGGGTGAAAATGAGGGTATTGAGGATATACCGGCCCAGATGGATATCGGAAGAGGAAAAGACCTTCACATAGTTTTCGAAAGCCGGATTGGTGATGAAGAAAACGGGGGTCTGCTCATTATCATAGGCGGCCTGGGTTTTGAGGGAAGAGAGCACCATCCAGTAGAAGGGAAACAGCACAATCAGCCCCCAGATGACCAGCATGGTATACACGCCTGCTTTGGCAGCCCGGCGGCGAAGGGCGGCGTTGCGCAGAATGCGGTCATAATCGGTTTTCACGCCAGAAGGAAGGGAAGAATTTTTCTGCATGTGCAAGCCTCCTTTCGTCAGTAATGGACTTTCTTTTTGCTGATCATCAGGTTGATGCAGGTGATGGTCAGCACGATGGCAAACAGGATCAGTGCGGCAGCCGATGCCAGCGCCGGGGAACCGCCGCCCTCGCTGTAGAGCTTGTCATACACATAGCCAACCAGCGTATTCATGCCGGCGGCGTTCAGATTGGTGCCAAAGAGGGCCACGGCGTCGCTGTAGGCCTTGAAGGCGCCGATGAAGCCGGTGATTACCAGATAGAAGATCATGGGGGAAATCATGGGCAGGGTGATGCGCAGGAAAATGCGGCCTTTCCGGGTACCATCCATCCGGGCGGCTTTATAGTAGGTTTCATCCACGCTTGCCAGGGCACTGGTGAGGATGAGCACCTTGAAAGGCAGTACCACCCAGACGGTGTAAAAGCACATCACAAACATCTTGGCCCAGTACGGCCCGTCAATGAAATCCACCGCGCCGCCGCCGAAGATACGGATGAACAGGTTGATCAGCCCGTCGGTGGTTTCGGTTTTGTCAAACAGCAGCATAAACACCAGGCCTACTGCCAGGGTATTGGTCACATAGGGCAGGAAATAGACGGTCTGGAACAGATTGCGAAGCTTCTTGATGCTGCTCAGGCCCAGGGAAATGAACAGGGCCAGCAGGGTAGACAGAGGTACCGTGATAGCCACCAGCAGTACCGTGTTTTTCAGTGCCTGCAAAAAGTCCGGGTCCCGCAGCACGGTGTTGTAATTGCCAAGGCCCACGCCGTCGTAGGTCTGGGAAACGGAGGTGAACCCTTCTTCTACGGAATAGACGACCACGTCGATCAGGGGATACACCAGGAACACACCCAGGAACAAAAGCGCCGGCAGCAGATACAGCCAGGCTTTCAGCTTTCTTTTCTGCATAGGTTATCTCCTTTTCCGTCTCACAGGGTGAAGGGCAGGTCTTCTTCCGTTGCGGGGTCAAACAGATGCACTTTGGAGGGGATCAGGGTGAAGCGGACGGTGTCTTTATCCTCATCCACCACGCTGTCGGTGCGCACGATGGCCCGGATCACGTCGCTCATGGAGGCTTCATGGCCGCACACCACGGACGTATCCCGGCCCATTACTTCCACCCGGTCCAATTGCAGGGTGAAGGGGCCTTCCCGATCCAGCAGGAATCCTTCCGGACGGATGGCGGCGATGACGTTGCTGTCCGCAATGCCGGGGGTCTTCAGGACGGCTTCCTTTCCGATATACAGCTGTTCTTCCTGTACCCGGGCATTGAACACATTGATGGACGGCGTGCCCAGGAAAGTAGCCACAAACAGATTGGTGGGATGATCGTACACTTCCTGGGGCTTGCCGATCTGGTGCACCACGCCGTCTTTCATCACCACGATCAGGTCGGAAATGGACATGGCTTCGTCCTGGTCATGCGTGACGAAAATGGTGGTGATTTTGGTAGCCTTCTGGATGCGGCGGATTTCCTCCCGGGTTTGCAGGCGGAGCCGGGCGTCCAGGTTGGAAAGCGGTTCGTCCAGCAGCAGCACCTTGGGCATCTTTACCAATGCCCGGGCAATGGCTACGCGCTGTTGCTGGCCGCCGGAAAGCTCCGCGGGCTTTCGCTCCATCAGGGTATCAATCTGCACAAGCTTTGCCGCCTCCAGGGCCCGGCGCTTCATTTCGTCTTTGCTCAGCTTTTCAGCGCCCCGCAGGTTCTGCAAGGGGAACATAATGTTCTGTTGCACCGTCAGGTGGGGGTAGAGGGCATAGTTCTGGAACACCAGGCCCACGCCGCGGCTTTCCGGCGGAATTTGCGTCACATCATCTTCGCCAAAGAAGATTTTGCCTTCCGTGGGTTCTTCCAGGCCGCTGATCAGGTTCAGCGTGGTGGATTTGCCGCAGCCGGAGGGGCCCAGCAAACCCACCAGCTTGCCGTCGGGAATTTCAAAATCAAAATTGTTGACGGCGATCACAAAATCGCCCTGTTTTTTATCCCGGTTGGGAAACTTTTTCGTCAGATTTTCCAGTCGGATCTTCATACGCTTTCCCCTTCTTTTCTCACAGTAAAATGAACAGGCTTTCCTCATTATATTATAGAGCATGCAATGCGGAAAATCAATCATCCGGCAGGATGGAAAACAAATTTGGCGGCGATCTTTCTTGCTTCTTTTTGATGAAAATGGTATCATAAAAAACAGGAGGCGATTCCCCATGATTTATATTCTGTCCCTGAATCCCTGCATGGATAAAACCCTGTCTCTGCCGAAAATGGATCTGGATAATCCCAACCGGGTTTTATTGGAGCGCACAGACGTGGGCGGCAAAGGGGTGAATGTGGCCCGGGTGATTCGCACACTGGATGGAAACGGCCTTCTGATGGGCTTTGATTATGCCGGCAGCCCCGTGGAAAAAGCCATGGAAAAAGAAGGGGTTTCCTGCGCTCTTCTTCCCGTGGACGGCGATATGCGGGTGAACCTGAAAATCCGGGAAACGGACAGGGAACGCACGGTGGAAATCAACGAGAAAGGCGTATTTCATGACGCTGCCCTTTTGCAGCAGATGGAGCACGCCCTGCTGAACCGTTGCATGCCCGGGGATTATGCGGCCCTTTGCGGCAGCCTGCCCAATGGTGCCCCCAAAGATTTTTACGGGCAGCTGGTGAAAAAGCTGAAGGAAAAAGGCTGTTTTGTGGCAGTGGATTGTGACGGCGAAGCGCTGGTAAAGGCGCTGCATGCCGGGCCTTCCCTGATCAAGCCCAATCTGCCGGAATTTCTGGCCCTGACCGGGTCTTGCGATACCGCTTTGCCTGCATTGCTGAAAGAATGCCGGGCGTTCCACGAAAAAGGCGTGGAAATGATCTGCCTGTCCCTGGGGCCGGAGGGCGCCCTGCTTTCCACCAAAGATCAGGCATATTTCTGCCCGGCGGCGGATGTACCGGTATTGGGAACTCAGGGCGCCGGTGACAGCATGCTGGGCGGCCTGCTGTGCGCCCTGTCGAGGGGGGAAACACTGCCGGAAGCGTTGCAGTTTGCATCCGCTGCCGCCGGCGCATCCATCATGCGGCCGGGCACTCTGCTTTGCACCGGGGAAGAAACCCAGGCGCTTTTGCCCGGGCTGAAAGCAGTGGAACTGTAAAAAATGCAGGCTTCGTGTTTCAAACGCCTCTTTGCGCGGTATACTGAATACAGAAGGGAATAAACCTTTCTATTTTATGAAACGAGGTGCTTTGATGATGAAGTATGTATGCGAAGTTTGCGGCTGGGAATATGATGAAACCGTGGGCGTTCCGGAAGCCGGCATTGCCCCCGGAACCAAGTTTGAAGATTTGCCTGAAGATTTTGAATGCCCCCTTTGCGGTGTGGGCAAAGATCAGTTCAGCCAAGCGTAATCATTGACAATAAGGAGCGATTTCACATGAGCATCACCAAGGATATTCTGTACGTGGGTGTCAACGATCATCAGATCGACCTGTTTGAAGGCCAGTATGCCGTGCCCAATGGCATGGCTTATAATTCCTATGTGATTCTGGACGAAAAGATTGCCGTGATGGATGCGGTGGATCAGCATTTCGGCGATGAATGGCTGCGGAATGTGGAACAGGTGCTGGATGGCCGTACCCCGGATTATCTGGTGGTGCATCATATGGAACCGGATCACTCTGCCAATGTGGCCCGCTTTCTGGAAGTATATCCCGGCGCTCAGGTGGTATCCTCCGCCCGGGCCTTCCCCATGCTGAAAGCCTTTTTCGGAAAGGAATATGAAGACCGCCGCATCGTCGTCAAAGAAGGGGATACCCTGCCCCTTGGCCGGCATACCCTGCACTTTCTCATGGCGCCCATGGTGCACTGGCCGGAAGTGATGATGAGCTATGATGAAACGGATAAGGTTCTCTTTTCCGCCGATGCCTTTGGCAAGTTCGGCGCCCTGGATGCGGAAGATGACGAATGGGGCTGCGAAGCCCGGCGCTATTATTTCGGCATTGTGGGCAAGTACGGCGCTCAGGTGCAGCAGGTGCTGAAAAAGGCAGCTGCGCTGGATATAGAAATCATCTGCGCCCTCCACGGCCCGGTGCTGCATGCGCCGCTGGACGAATACTTCCGGTTGTATGATATTTGGTCCCGGTGGGACGTGGAAACGGAAGGCGTGATGATTGCCTATACCTCCGTTTACGGCCACACGGAAAAGGCGGTGAAATTATTGGCAGAAAAGCTGACCGCCCTTGGCTGCGAAAAAGTAGTGCTCAACGATTTGGCCCGCTGCGACATGCATGAAGCGGTGGAGGATGCTTTCCGCTATGGCAAAATTGTGCTGGCTACCACCACCTATAACGGCGATATCTTCCCCTTTATGCGCTCCTTCCTCCATCACCTGACGGAGCGTGGCTTCCAGAACCGGAAGGTAGGCTTCATCGAAAACGGCAGCTGGGCGCCCATGGCCGCCCGCATGATGAAGGGCATGCTGGAAAACAGCAAAAATCTGACCTTTGCCGAAAATGCCGTGCGTATTGTGTCTGCCCTCAGTGACGAAAGCCGGGCTCAGCTGGATGCCCTGGCGGAAGAAATGATGGCGTAAATGGCGCCGGGGTCTGCTCGCCCCCTGTACCCGTCTGCGTAAAGTGGCTGCACGGACGAACAAGCTTTTTTCCGAGCGAAGCGCAACCGGGGCAGGGGCTTATGCAGCCCCTGTACCCCGCACCAGAGGACGTGTCCTCTGGACACCTTCTCCGCGAAGTAGTCGCATGGACGAACAGGCTTTTTTCCGCGCGAAACTTGAGAAACGAACACCACAGGGGCGACTATTGGCTGACTGTTACCTTTGGGAACAATAAACTTTAGACAGAACGCTCCATCCGTCCACGGGCGAAATGAAAACAAGAGAACGGCGAGAGAGAAAACAAGTTTTCTCCTTCGCCGTTTCTCTGTTTTCCCCGGATGCAGAGCATCCGGCAGGCGGTGTTCCACCGCCAGCCCGTGGAGGGGGGAGGAAAATTCAGAATGAAGAATTAAGAATGCAGAATTTAGTTAGTCCATGAATTTGGAAGAGATAAAAACGTGTTTATCCGTTAGAAGTTTGCTGCTTTCCTTCCCTGTTTGTTTCAGAATATTACAGCTTCGGCGGCACAAGGCTTGTGAGTGCCGCCAACTACTTCCGCAGGAAGGGTCAAGGGGCAATGCCCCTTGTGGGGTGTGGGGTGAAACCCCACAAAAGGTTCCTCTTACAACAATATAAACGCAATACAAAGGGAGGAGCAAGCCCTTCCCCTACGGCTTTCGTCCCTTCGTGACAATTTGCGTATAGAATAAGGACGGCCAATGGCCGCCCCTATGGTGTTTCGTTCCCTACAATTGGGCAACAAACTACAATTCTTCATTCTTCATTCTGAATTCTGAATTTCCTCGGGGCAGTGCCCCTCCATCGTTCCCCTTTGCATGAAAAAGCTGTGTGTAAAAAATAAAAAGACCTCCCATTTCCGGGAGGCCTTGTATGTTTATTGGGTGAGCTTACTTGGAAGCTTCTTCGATGGCAACAGCCACAGCCACGGTCATACCCACCATGGGGTTGTTGCCGGCGCCGATGAGGCCCATCATTTCCACGTGAGCGGGCACGGAGGAAGAACCGGCAAACTGAGCATCGCTGTGCATACGGCCCAGGGTATCGGTCATGCCGTAGGAGGCAGGGCCGGCGGCCATATTATCGGG
>JAFSGG010000001.1 GCA_017434775.1 Clostridia bacterium | reverse complement strand
CTGCACGCAGAAGGTGGCCCGGGCATCGTACTGGGCCAGCACTTTCAGGATGCGGATGGTGTGTTCGGAGGGGCCGTCGTCAAAGGTGAGGGCGATCATGGGCTTGGTGGGGTCAATTTTGCGCACCTTGCTTTGAATGATGGGGCTGTCCACCTGCATGATATCGGCCACTTGGGTATAGGGCAGGGTGATGCAGATATCGCCGTAAACATGGGGCATGCAGCTGCCGGCCGGCAGCAAAATATCGTATCCTTCGTGGTTCATCACGCCGTAGGCCAGAATGCTGTCATCCGGTTCAATGACGTAGCCGTCCGTGGGATCATCCAGAATGTTTTCCATCCGGGCATCCAGGCAGAACAGCACCCGGCCCGTCTGCGAAAACATTTCTTTTGCCGTCAGCACCCGTTTTTCCTGCATATCCAGGTTCAGGGGCAAAAAGACGGTGATTTTTGTTTTTCCGGCGGTGTATTGCCCGGCCAGCAGGATGGACTGATACCGTTCGTCAATTTTCACGGCCCGGTACATCACCTGATAGCTGCCGGTTTCCCCGGCATGGTTTTCGCTGAAATCCGTTTCAAAGAGGGTCAGGGTATCCGTCAGCCACTGATCGATTTGCTCATCGGCCTGCTGTACGCGGGTGATGGGGTAATGGAAGGTGTAGGGGAAGGAACCTTCCCGCTGACGCATCCGGGGGCTGCCCACATCCCGTGGCGCATTTTCCAGAGAAGCAAAATCGAAGGCGTACTGGTGATCGCTGCTGGTCATCAGGGTTTCAAAATCGCCGGAAAGGGGGGCGAGCCGGTTGTTTTCCACCCAGCCAAAGCTGTGGCCGATGCGTATACGGCTGAAGGAGCCGCTGATTTCAATGCGCTCCGCTTTCACGCCGCTCATCACCTGCAGCACAATGGCGCTTTCCGGATCGGCTTGCTGACGCAGCGTCAGGATGGAACCGTCATTTTTGGTTTCCACCCAGTCCAGGTGGGTGTAGTTAGCGGTGATGACGAGGTACTTGGTCATCATATAGCCGATTTTTTTGCCGGACTGCACCTTGCACCATTCCCCGTCATTTTCAAGCACCGTCACCGTGCTGCCTGCTTTGAAGGAACCCAGGGATTTGCTGTCCGACGAATTGGCTTCCCGCATATTCAGCTTGCCGCCCTTCACGGTGCCGGTATAGGTGATATCTTCCCCTGAGGCAGCGGTGCAAAGCGCCAGGGCCACCAGCAGAACAAGGAAAGCAGAAAACAGCTTTTTCATCGGTACATCCTCTCCTGACAGAACACTTGTAATACCTTTAAGTATAATGGAAAATGTCCCTTTTTTCAAGACAAAATTCGATAATTTACAGTTTCTGCTGCCTGGCATGAACCCCTTTTTTCCGGCATAAGCTGTGCCGAAAGGGGAGAAGGGAATGCGTCAGGAAATACAGGAACGCTGCATCATGCTGGCCCGGCATATACTGACCACCGGCGATACCGTACGCCAGGCGGCCCAGCGCTTTGGCCTGAGCAAATCCAGCGTGCATAAGGATGTGCACGAAAGGCTGCGTCTGGTGCATCCTGGGCTTTTCCAGGAAGTGCAGGCGGTGATGAATTTCCATCATCAGGTGCGCCATATCCGGGGTGGGGCTGCCACCCGGGAAAGATGGCGGAAATTGCGGGAAAAGCAGTAAAAAGCGGTTCGTATTTGGTATAATCTTTGTTCTTTTGGTGTTCGGGGCGTTGAAAAGCGGCGGGATTGTGTTATGCTGTTCCTGTATACATACAGGGAGGCAAGAACCATGCGTTTTGTTGTGAAATTAGGCACATCCACCCTGGCCCATGCCACGGGCCGGCTGAATATCCAGCGGGTGGAAAGCCTTTGTAAAGTACTGAGCGATCTGAAAAATGCGGGCCATGAGATCATCGTGGTTTCTTCCGGTGCCATCGGCATGGGCGTGGGCAAGCTGCTTTTGAAAGAGCGGCCCAAGGATATCCCCACCAAGCAGGCGGCGGCCGCTGTGGGTCAGTGTGAACTGATGTACACTTATGACCGGCTCTTTTCCACCTATAACCACACCGTGGCCCAGATCCTTCTGACCAATGAAGATATTGAAATCGAAAAGCGGCGGCATAATTTTGAAAACACCCTGAACCGGCTGCTGGAATTGGATGCACTGCCCATCATCAACGAAAACGATACCATCGCCACCGAAGAAATTGTCATCGGCGATAACGACACCCTGGCAGCCGTGGTGGCAAAAAGCGCAAATGCGGATCTGTTGATATTGCTTACGGATATCGACGGGCTGTGCACCGCCGATCCCCACAAAGACCCCAACGCAAAAATGCTGCGTGTGGTGGAAAAAATCACCCCGGAAATTGAAGCTATGGTGGGCGGCGCGGGAAGCAGCCTTGGTACCGGCGGTATGCAGACCAAACTGCATGCGGCGAAAATCGCCACGGAGGCCGGCATTGATATGGTGATCACCAACGGCCAGCGGCCGGAAGAACTGTACAAAATCGTGGCCGGAGAGGCCATTGGAACACGTTTTATGGCAGGTGCGGCACAATGAAAGAAACACAGCTTATTTTACAGGAAGCCAAAGCGGCCGTCCGGCTTTTGAACGGCCTGACGACCGAAAAAAAGAACGAAGCCATGGAAAAAATGGCGGCGGCGCTGATTCGCCATACGGAACATATCCTGGCTGAAAACGCTGTCGATATGGAGAAAGCCCAGGGCGTGATTGCTCCGGTGATGCTGGACCGGCTGCTGCTCACCAAAGAGCGCATTGAAGGTATGGCCCAGGGTATTTTGGACGTGGCAAAACTTTCTGACCCCGTGGGCGAAATTCTGTCCGAAACGGTACGGCCTAACGGGCTGAAAATTCAGAAGGTGTCCGTGCCCCTTGGTGTGGTGGCCATCATTTACGAAAGCCGGCCCAATGTGACCAGCGATGCAGCGGCCCTGGCCCTCAAAAGCGGCAATGTGTGCGTGCTGCGGGGCGGCAAGGAGGCTTTCCGCAGTGCTTATGCCATTGTGCAGGCTCTGCGGGACGGCTTGAAGGAAGCCGGGCTGCCGGAAACGGCCATTAACCTCGTTGAAGATACCACTCGCCAGTCGTCCATGGATCTGATGCGGGCGGTGGGCTATGTGGATCTATTGATTCCCCGGGGCGGTGCCGGGCTCATCAACGCCTGTGTGCAGAATGCGCTGGTACCCTGCATTCATACCGGTACGGGCATCTGCCATGTGTATGTGGATAAGGATGCCGATCTGGATATGGCCCTTTCCATTGTGGAAAACGCCAAGATGAGCCGCCCCAGTGTGTGCAATGCGGCAGAAGTGCTGCTGGTGCATGAAGCGGTGGCGGCGGATTTCCTCCCCAAACTGGAGCAGCTGCTCACCGCCGAAGGACGCAAACAAACCTGCGCTTTCCGGGTGTGCGAAAAGGCGGCAAAGTATATGCATGGCACCCCGGCCGGGGAACAGGATTTTGATACCGAATTTTTGAACTACATCCTGGCCGTCCGGGTGGTGAGCAGCGTGGAAGAGGCAGTGGACCATATCGACGCCCATTCCACCCACCACAGCGAAGCTATTATTACGGAGAATGCGAAAACGGCCGCTATCTTCACCGGTGCGGTGGACAGTGCAGCGGTGTATGTGAACGCATCCACCCGGTTCACTGATGGCGGCGAATTTGGCCTGGGGTGCGAACTGGGTATCTCCACCCAGAAAATGCACGCCCGGGGGCCCATGGGACTGAAAGAAATGACGGCGTACAAATATGTGATTACCGGCAACGGTCAAGTGAGGTAAGAAAGATGAAATACGGTTTTATCGGTACCGGCAATATGGGCGGTGCACTGGCCCGGGCGGTGGCCAAAAAATATGCGGATCAGGTGCTTCTTTATGACAAAGCCATGGAAAAAGCCGTAGCACTGGCAGCGGAAACCGGGGCCCGGGCGGTGGATTTTGCAGCGCTTGTGAAGGAAAGCGATTATGTGTTCATTGGCGTGAAGCCTTATCTGGTGGCCCAGGTGCTGGGGAAAGTGAAGGAAAATCTGCAGGGCAATGCCCCTGTGATCGTCAGCATGGCCGCCGGCATTTCCGTGGCGGAGCTGAGCGCCATGATCGATCTGCCCATCATCCGCATTCTGCCCAATACCCCGGTGATGGTGGGCGCAGGTCTTACGCTGGCCGTGAAGAATGAAAAAGTAACGGATGAAATGACCGCTACTTATCTGGATGCCATGGCGCTTTCCGGCGATACTCAGTGGGTGGATGAAAAGGTGTTTGACGGGGCAGGTACGGTATCCAGCTGCGGACCGGCCTTTGCCTATATGTTCATGGAAGCTTTGGCGGACGGCGGCGTGTACTGCGGTGTGCCCCGGGATCAGGCCATGCTCTGCGCTGCTCAGATGCTCATTGGCGCCGGTGAAATGCTGAAAAACTCCGGTATGCACCCTGGGGCATTGAAAGATGCTGTGTGCAGCCCCGGCGGCAGCACCATTGAAGGCGTGCGCACGCTGGAGGAAAACGGCTTCCGCTTTGCCGCCACCCAGGCTGTCATCAACGCATGGAAAAAGATGACCGGGAAGTAATCATGGAACGAAGGAGGGGCTTGCCCCTCCCTTTTGTATTGCATTTATTTTGTTGCAAGGGGAACCTTTTGTGGGGTTTCACCCCACGCCCCACAAGGGGCATTGCCCCTTGACCCATCCTGCGGATGTAGTTGACAGATTGCCCAAACTGTGTGCCGCTGCAGCCGAAACATCCTCTGATAAACGGGACGAAGTGCAACAACCCTCCAACGGATAAACACACCTTTATCTCTTCCAAATTCATGTACTAACTAAATTCTGCATTCTTAATTCTTCATTCTGAATTTTCCTCCTCCCTCCACGGGCTGGCGGCGTTCGCCGCCGACCGGATGCTGTGCATCCGGGGAAAATACAGAAATGGCGAGAGAGAAAACTCGTTTTCTCTCTCGCCATTTTTGTATTTTCATTACGCCCGTGGAGACGTTGATTTGCGTTGTGTGATCACAGGTCT